>JAHDBS010000077.1:0-2346 GCA_020630225.1 Anaerolineales bacterium
AATGTTGTAGATTGAAGCAAATGAGTAACGAGTAATGAGTAATTTGCACGCGGAAGATCTCACGAACTTTCCAGCGCCATAAGCGCGTTACACCTTACGCATTACACCTTAGAATCCCATGCCCTCCCACTCCCATCTCGTTCCACCGCGCGACCGCAAAGGCAATCGCACTGGATTTACTACTGGAAGTAACGCGACCGCAGCCGCTAAAGCCGCCACGATTGCGTTGCTTACGGGTGAGTTCCCCGCTGCAGTTTCCATTACGTTGCCGATTGGTGGGCACGCAGCCATGACCCCGTTAGAAACTGAGTTAACTGACGACTACGCCTACTGTTGCATGGTCAAAGACGCTGGCGATGATCCTGATGTCACGCATGGCGCATTGATTTGCGCCAAGGTGTCACGCAAAGACCTAGCTGGCATCGACTTAGACGGCGGCATTGGTGTTGGGCGCGTTACCCTACCTGGCATTGGCTTGCCGGTGGGCGATCCAGCGATCAATCCGGTGCCACGGCAGCAAATTCGCGAGAACGTGACGGCTGCAATTAGCGAGTCGGGAGCGGACCCAGAAACGACCGGACTGCATGTTGAGATCAGCGTGCCAGAAGGGGAAGAGATTTCGCGCAAGACGTTGAACTCGCGGCTGGGCATCATGGGCGGGATTAGTATCCTTGGCACCACAGGCAAAGTCTTTGCTTACTCAACGGCTTCTTGGCGTGCAAGCGTGATCCAAGCGGTGGAAGTCGCCGCGCACAATCACCCAGACGCAATTGTGTTGACCACAGGCGGACGATCTGAACGGTATGGGATGCATCACTTGCCAGAATTGCCAGATGTCGCGTTTGTGCAGCTCAGCGTCTTTACGGGCGCTGGTTTTGAAACCTGTGCGCGTATGGGGGTCAAACGAGCTGTATTTGTTGGCATGATGGGCAAAATGATCAAGACTGCACAGGGACATATGCAAACCCACGTAGCTGGCAATCAGGTCGATTTTGAATTCTTAGCCGAGGTTTGCAAAAGCGTCGATGCAGATGAACGCTTGATCGAAGCGGTACGCGGTGGCAATACCGGGCGGCACTTCTTAGAACTCTGTCAAAGCCAAGGGGATATGCGACCAGTGCACAAAGTGACTGAAATGGCGCTGGAGCAACTCGTGGCGTTCGTGGCAAAACATGGCCGCGATGACATGGTGATTGAAACAATCTTGGTTGATTTCAACACGCCGGAAATTTTTGCCCGCAGCTTGCACACGCCCGAAAACAATTCAGACACCATTGAAATCGATGCGCCATTGATGGATCGCTTAGCGGCTGATCCAGAGAATTCATACGACGGCGATGAAGACGGACGTTACATCACGGGTGAATAACCTATAACAGCGCCATTTTGTAGTGACATGATGCGTCATGTCACTACAAAATAGGCTTAGGTATATCGTGGCTAGGATAACCATCATCGGCCTTGATGCAGGCGGTGCTTCAAGCGTCCCAGACAAATTGCAGCGCTACATTTGGGCGGCGGACTTGCTGGTCGGAGGGACGCGCCAACTGGCGTATTTCCCAGACTATACAGGCGAAACGCTTGCGATCAAAGCGGACATGGCTTTAGTGGCTGAGACCATTCAAACGGCTTGCAATGCAGGCAAAGCGGTGACGGTGTTAGCCTCTGGTGATCCATACTGTTATGGCATTGCCAGCACGTTACGCCGCTGGTTTGATGACACTGCTTTTCAAGTCTTTCCAGCGCCCAGTGCCTATCAGTTGGCGTTTGCGGCGTTGAATGAACCTTGGCATGACGCCCAATTGCTGACTGCGCATGGCCGCGACATAGACAGCGTTGTTGCTAAGGTGTTGACGCACTCAAAATCGGCCATATTGACCGATGGTAAAAACACGCCCCAAGCGATTGCACAAGCATTGCTGGCGCGCGGCTTAGCGCGCACCACAAACACGGCGGTTTGTGAAAACCTTGGCAGTCCCGCGCAAAAGATCATCCGGACAACGGTAGCGGAAATGGCACAACACGCATTTGCGCCGCTCAATGTGACGGTGATTTTCAATGCAATGCCGCTGCAAGCTGTCGCGCCGGGCCTGCCTGATAGCGCTTTTTCGACGGAAAACCAGCAGATTACAAAGCGAGAAGTGCGCTTGTTGGCCTTAGCTGAATTAGAATTGCAGGCCGCTAACATCATGTGGGATATTGGCGCTGGAAGTGGCGCGGTTGGCATTGAAGCCGTGCGCGCATTTCCGGGGCTTACTGTTTATGCAGTTGAAAAGCGGCCAACGTTATTTGCCCACTTAGAACGCAATCGGCAAATTCATGGGGCGCTGTTGCTCAATGCCGTGG
>JAHDBS010000077.1:2446-5225 GCA_020630225.1 Anaerolineales bacterium
AATTTGACGCGTTTTGCGCCACATAATCCGGTATTTCTTGCAAAATGGATCAAACCTCAAGAACACTGACCGCCGTTGGCCTTGGCCCTGGCGACCCAGAATTGATCACTCTCAAAGGTCTGCGTGCAATTGAAGCCGCAGACCTGATTTTTGTCCCCCGCAGTCGTGATGGGGGGCTGAGCTACGCGGAACGCATCGTGTCTGGTTATTTGCGTCCGGCACAAACCGTTATTCGCTTGCCGCTGCCAATGGTGCGCAATGCAGACGAGCTAGTGCCCGCTTGGGAAAGCGCCGCAGACGCCATTGTTAGTGCCTATGAACAACGGGGCGCGACAAAAGGCGTTTACTTACTGTTGGGTGACCCGCTGTTGTTTGGGACATTCATCTACTTGGCCGAACGCATTCCAGTGCGAGATGCCTACATGCAGATTGATGTCATTCCGGGCGTCACGTCATTTGCAGCTACAGCAGCCAAGGCGAATTTCACGCTCGCCACAACGGACGATCGCATTGCGATTTTGCCAGCTAGCTATGAAACGGACTTGCCAGCACTGAAAGCCTTGATGCAACAATTTGACACCGTTGTATTTCTCAAAGCGGGCACTGTGTTGGCACAGTTACTCGCAGCGGTTGATGAACTTGGCTTAACCGCAACGTCTATCTATGGCGAAAAAGTTGGCATGCCAGAAGAAACGCTTGAAACGGATGTGAGTGTGCTTGCAGGTCAAAATCGGCCATATCTATCCCTACTAATTGTTAGAAAACCTGAAACCAATGCGTAGCGTGTAATGCGTAATATGCGCAGTTTTTACACCTTACGAATTACACATTACGAATTATGACTACATTTTCTCCAACTCCCGGTACCGTCTACATCGTCGGTGCTGGCCCCGGTGCGCCAGATCTCATTGCTGTGCGTGGCCGCGACATCATTGAACAAGCCGATCTTATTTTGTATGCGGACAGCTTGGTTGAACTAAGCGTTGCATCCCTTGCGAAGAAAGACGATGCGGAAATCATTCCATCTTCTGGCTTGCACCTGCAACAAATGGTTGACCTAATGGTTGACGCCGCCAAAGCAGGCAAAGTGGTGGCGCGTGTGCACTCTGGTGACCCTGCGCTTTATGGGGCTACCCATGAGCAAATGGCATTACTAGACGATGCCAAAGTGCCTTATGTCATTGTGCCGGGCATTACAGCGGCATTCGCTGCTGCGGCCGAGTTGGGTGTTGAGCTAACCATTCCAGATTTAGTGCAGACCATCATCTTGACGCGGACGGCTGGGCGCACGACCATGCCAGAAGGCGAGCATCTGCAAGGGTTGGCTGCGCCGGGATCTTCCTTGGCAATCTACTTGAGCATTACGCGCATCAAGAAAGTGATTGAAGACCTGATTGCTAGCGGAGGCTATACCGCTGACACGCCTGTGGCCGTGTTCCACAAGGTCACGTGGCCTGACGAAAGCTATGTAGTTGGCACACTGGCCGATATTGCTGCCAAGGTGCGTAAAGCTGGCTACACCAAGCATGCGCTCATCTTAGTCTCGCCGGCGCTTGATCCTGACCTGAAGGGTAAAGATCGTCGCACAAGTAGCCACCTCTATGATGCAAGCTACACGCATCGATTCCGCAAGGCTGAAGACAAGCAGCGCAGTAAAGAAAAGCACGAAGCTGCTGGTGCCGTGAAGGGTGTGGTGCAAGGTGAAAAGCACCTTGGTAACCAACGCAGCGGATCGGTGGTGTTGGCAGTCACCCGCAACGGCTCTGCCTTAGCAGCCAGCTTAGGCCGCAGTTTAGACGCCACGGTGCAGCTCCCAACTAAGTTTGCGGTAGATGGCTGTGACACCTACACTGGTTCAGTTGTCGATGCAGTTCGCAGTCACTGGGATACCTTTGCCAATTTCATCTTGGTGATGCCAAGCGGCGTCGCGACCCGTGCTATTGCGCCGTTGTTACGCGACAAAGTGAGTGATCCTGCTGTGGTTTGCTTAGATGAGCAAGGCCAGTTTGTCATCCCGCTAGTGGGCGGACATCGGGCGGGTGCTAATGCACTTGCCAGTCAAATTGCAGGCTTGACCAATGGTCATGCGGCTATTACGACCGCCAGTGATGTGCAAGACAAACCAGCTATTGACATGCTTGGCGCAGATCAAGGGTGGACACTCAGTGCAGATTCGGCTACCACGCACGTAAGCGCTTGCTTGGTCAATGAAGATCAAATTGGCGTGTATGTAGATCCAATCTTGGGCGATCAGTCTGACGTTCTTGGCGACTTGCTGTCACAGCCCAATGTGCTATCTGTGCCAAACTTAGACGAACTCGATATTGATACATACATTGGCGGTGTGATTGTGACGCCCGCGACTGTGTCAGATCATCATCAGCATTTATTGCGTAAAAGTACGCTCTATCGTCCGGCTGCTTTGGTTGCAGGCATGGGGTGTAAACGGGATGTCCCGCTTGCAGACTTGGAAGCAGCCTTGCGCACAACCTTGGCCGACAATGGGCTAGCAATTGAAGCGGTTGCAAAGCTCGTGTCAGTCGACTTGAAAGCTGATGAAGCCGGTCTAATTGCGCTTGCAGAAAAACTCGGCGTGCCGTTTGAATGCGTGCCATCTAGTGAGATTGCTGCCATCGAAGCCGAAGGGCTGTCTACTAGCGCTGCCACAGAAAAACTTGACTTGCCGGGCGTCTCTGAACCAGCGGCACTGATTGTGTCGGGTGGTGCGCTCATCGTCAAAAAACAAAGCTTCGCGAATTGCACCGTTGCAGTGGCGATC
>JAHDBS010000077.1:5325-15024 GCA_020630225.1 Anaerolineales bacterium
TGCGCTCATCGTCAAAAAACAAAGCTTCGCGAATTGCACCGTTGCAGTGGCGATCAGCCATTAGCCATCAGCTAACTCATGTCTACACTTTCCCTAATCAGCATCGGTCCTGGCGACCTTGACTACATGTTGCCAGCGGCAATGGGCGCGCTCCGCCGCGCCGATGTCATCATTGGCTATCAAATTTACTTGGATCAGCTGCGCAAACTAATCGCACCGCACCAAGAACTAATTTCTTCGCAGCTTGGGCAAGAAGTACAGCGCGCGACCCACGCTATCGATCTCGCTAGTGCGGGGAAAACGGTGGCAATGGTCAGCAGCGGTGACATTGGGATCTATGCTATGGCAAGTCCCATCTTCGATGTGTTGCGTGAACGTGACTGGGATGGTGCTGCACCTAATGTTGAGGTTTACCCTGGGGTGAGCGCGATTCAAGCAACGGCAGCGTACATTGGCGCGCCGTTAGGGCATGACTTCTGCACCATTAGCCTTAGTGATCTGTTGACACCTTGGCCCGTCATTCAAAAGCGCGTCAAAGCCGCCGCTTGGGGTGACTTTGTGATTGGCTTCTACAATCCACGCTCTAAGAAGCGCGACTGGCAATTAGGCTGGGCGATTGATGTGCTGCGGGATTTCCGGCCAGCAGATACGCCGGTCATTATTGCGCGCAACGCGACGCGTCCTGACCAGGATATTCGGTTTGTCACCTTGGCTGACTTTGACCCAACCGTTGTGGATATGTTCACGCTGGTGTTAGTTGGCAATAGCCAGTCTTATGTCTTGGCTGACCGCGTTGCAACGCCACGGGGCTACACTGAAAAGGGCCAGCCGCGCGAGACGAAAGATGCTGTCACAGCAGCTGATAATGAAATATTGTCATATCCTATTTCGCTGACGCAGATGAACGGCAAGATGGCAACCGTAATTGGCGGTGGCCCTGTTGCGACTCGTAAGGTGCGCGGATTACTCAGCGTTGGCGCAAATGTCATGGTTGTATCGCCAGAATTGACCGCCGGCCTGCAAACCCTGCTGGATGAAGGACAAATTACTTGGCTTTCCCGCAAATATGAAGCGCAAGACATTGAGGGTGCAACCTTAGTGTTCGCAGCCACCAATGATCGTGACGTGAACCGTGCTATTGGCGAGACGTGCGCGACAAAGCACATTCTCTGTAGCGTTGCAGATGCGCCCGGTGAAGGCAATTTCCACTCAATGGCGATTCACCGCAGTGAAGACGTCGTCTTAGCTGTTGGTACCCAAGGGTCGCAACCTAGCAAAGCAAAAGAAGTGCGCAATCAACTGCGCTGGCTGTTAGATCAGCAATAGTTAGCCATGACGGTTGGGAAAGTTTGGTTAGTTGGTGCGGGGCCAGGGCGTGCGGATCTTATTTCAGTAAAAGGTCTGCGGCTGATTCAGGCGTGTGATGTTTTACTTTACGACCGCCTTATTCCCTGTGAACTAACGGACGAAACAAAACCGGGCTGTGAAAAGCTATTTGTCGGGAAAAAACCTGGGGCGCACATCAAGCCGCAAGATGAGATCAATCGCTTGCTGCTGACATATGCACAACAAGGCAAAATGATTGTGCGCCTAAAAGGTGGCGATCCGTTTTTGTTTGGGCGAGGCGGTGAAGAAATGCTGGTCTTGGCCGAAGCAGGGGTGCCATTTGAGGTTGTCCCCGGCATTACCTCCGCAATTGGGGTTCCAGCAGAAGCGAATATCCCGGTGACGCACAAAGGTGTCTCAACTGGATTTGCGATTGTGACCGGCCACGAAGCTGATGGCAAACCGGGTTCTACAACCGACTGGGACTCGATTGCACATGTGCCGACTGTCATTGTGCTAATGGGTGTGAAAAAGTTGCCCTATGTCGTCACGCAGCTCATTGAACGTGGGCGTGATCCAAGCACACCGGCAGCGATCGTAAGCAATGGCATGTCGACTATTCGCAAAGAATATCTGGCAACGCTTGGCGAACTTACTCAACTAGCAACAACTGAGTCTATACAATCACCGTCAATTACGATTATTGGTGATGTGATTGATGTTAAACGTCAGCTTGATTTAGCTGCTTCTCCAAACGTCTTAGCGTCTTAAATTTACGCCCACTCATTAGCTGTGGGGTAATGCGGCGTTCAGTGGCCATTGCGCTAATTGTTTTCCCTTCGTAAAAGAAATCAATAATCAATGCCTGATCTGCAGGTGTTAGCTTAGCTACTGCATTTCTTAGGCGTTGGCATTGCTCAGCGGTCATATCACGAGATACGCACAATTCTTCTGGGCAACCCGTTTCATCCACAATTTGTTCAACTAAATCATCAATATAGTCTTCTGATGTGCTGACAAAAAGGCGGCCATCTAGATGCTTTTCGTAACGATATTTGTCGCGCATCATGGAGCGGCATGTGTTGCGCAAAATTGCGTGGTGCCACTTGTCATGATTTGCTAGATGAGGAGGCGGGTTTTGAAAGATTCTGACAATGGCATCTTGGGCACATTCTTCAACAAGCTCAGCAGTATGAGCATCATCACGAAAATTGTGTTTGATCCACCAATTTTTCCCCCAGTGATGGAGCTGCGCATAGAGAATATTCCAATTTGGAGCGTTATGTTGTTGCGGTAGCATTATCCTTCGACCATTACTAATTGTTTGGCTCTGACTATTTCTATAAAACGTTTCACACAAAACGCCTATGTCGTAATAGTTGGAAATTAGTATAGGAGGGGATCAGCCCTTATAAACGATGAACAGGGCTAAAAATGGGCAAGTTTTCTGAAAGTGTGCGAATCTGTGCGATTTTGTGCGCAAAACCGGAAGACAATTTAGGAAATGGGGAAGTTGCCAAGCACTTTTGTTGTGAATCTGAGGCGCACACTGCCAATTTCGATGATGTCACCTTCAGAGAGAATAAGCGGATTTGTAATATAGACGCTGTTAACAAGAGTCCCGTTGCTAGAGCCTAAATCTTCAATCCACCAATGTGAATCGCGAGTGGTGATGAGTGCGTGTTCATAGGAGACAGTGTCACTATCTAGTACGACTGCATTGTCCGGATTACGTCCCAACGCCATGACAGGCTGTAATTCATAGATTTCGCCAGACTCTGGGTTGACCAGAATAGGAACACTTTTTTGCTTGTTTTGTGAGCTAGTGATGGCAACTTGGATGTCGCGCCATAAAACCCACACAATCGCGCATAGAAATCCATATAGCAGGATTGCAAGCACAATCCGCAAAACGAGTAGCGTTAGACCTGGCGACATTGTTTATTCAGGACGGGCTGTTGTCCGAATTTGGCGCGTACGTTGCCCTTTAGACTTGCGTTCGGGGCTTGGCGTTTGCGGTGCAACCGCTTGTTTTACATAGATGAGTTGCGTATCGCCAATTTGGATGACATCACCAGGTTGCAAAACATATTCTGTAATGTGTTGTCCGTTCACAATGGTGCCTAAACTTGAACCTAGATCTCGTAAGATCCAGTGACGATAGCGATGTTGGATTTGGGCGTGATAACGTGACACGCGAGTGTCGTCTAAGACAACTTGATTGTCGTGCTGTCGTCCAATGGTGATGGTTTGCTTCGTAAGTGGAATATGTCGGCTACCTTCAATGATAAGGAAATCTTGACGTTCAGGTGGCGTTTCGACATCTTCAGCAGCTTTTGTCTGGCGGGTAAGCGTTCTGGTTGCTTCAAATTCAATGTGCCCAAGCTTGACGACTTGTACGTTGCGCCGCGCCGTTGATGTGTCTGGAAAGAGAATAAGCTGCGGGCGTTGACGTAGCTGTTGCCCAAGCTCAGCTGCCCGATTCAGTAATTCGATGCTCAACTGGGCCGCAAACAGATCCCATTGCGGGCGCAACACTGCCGCGTCGATTGGGTTGAGCTGAATTTGAAACTTCAAGCCTTGCTCAAGATTGGCGTCATGTTGCCCAATTTCCGCTTGGAAGCGTCTGGCGACAGCGAGAGTCACAATTCGGGCTAGGGCTTGTTCGCTAAATAAGCCAATCAATTTTTCTTCAAAGAAGCCTTCAATTAGGGCTTCTAAATTTGCCATTGGGTTAGCCATATTACCGATTATAGCAGTGGCAAAGTGGTACACTCAGAGGCATATGACAGGTTCAAAAGACGCACAATTATCAAGTGGAAAACGTATCAAACTCACCTCTTACGCTGCCTGCGCTGGTTGAGCGGCGAAGCTAGATCCCAAAGTTTTGGGAGAAGTGATTGGCCCATTGGGGCAAATGTTTGCACCGGAAGATCATCCAGAGTTGTTGGTTGGCCTTGGGGAACCAGATGACGCGGCCGTTTACAAAATGGATGCCGAGCGCGCGCTAATTTCAACCACAGATTTCTTCCCGCCTGTGGTCGATGATCCGTATGACTTTGGCGCAATTGCGGCAGCAAATGCAATGTCAGACGTATATGCAATGGGCGGTGATGTGCTGTTCGCGATCAACCTTGCGGCATGGCCAAATGACCTTGATCCAGCGCATTTGTCTGAGGTCTTGCGCGGTGGTGCGGACAAAGTCAAAGAAGCGGGAGCCGTGTTAGCTGGTGGACACACCGTTGCCGACCAAGAGCCAAAGTATGGCTTGGCTGTGACAGGTCAGGTGCATCCAGACCGGATTTTGAAGAAGGGTGGTGCGCAAGTTGGTGATGTGCTTATTCTCACGAAAGCGTTGGGCACAGGCATTGTGACCACGGCGCTGAAACAAGACAAAGCCAGCGAAAGCGCGGTTGCCGCCTGTGTAGACAGCATGCTGACGCTGAACAAATCAGCGGCGGCGGCGGCCCGCGCTGTGGGCGCTGCGTGCCACGGGGCAACGGATATTACCGGCTTTGGCCTAGCGGGGCACGCCTCAGAAATGGCGACCTTAGCTGGCGTGAAATTTGTCTTCGACTTTGAGAGTTTACCTTGGTTGCCAAGCGTGCTGGACTACGCCGAAGCTGGCATTGCGCCGGGTGGGACAGGGCGCAACCACATCGCCTTTGAAGACAAGGTGTCCTTCACGGCTGACTTGGAATACTGGCAACAACGCTTAGTGTTTGATCCCCAAACCTCAGGAGGCCTGTTGATTAGTGTCGCGGCAGACGCAAAGACGCAACTCCTAGCCGAGATTGCCCAGCGCGGTCAGCCAGCTTGGGTGATTGGCCACGTTGAGGCCGCTGAACGCGGCAGCTTGGAATTTCGATAATCGAATATATAAATGAAAAAGCCCCGGAACGGGGCTTTTTCATTTACTAAGGCTCAGACCTTACGGTGCCGCACCTAACGCAGCTTGTAGGTCTTCGACGGAAATGCCGAGGGTTTCTGCGGCTGCTTCAAAGTCTGGCGGTGGGCCGCCAAGGGCATCGCGCAAGGCATCTTGATCGATGCCGAGTTGTTCTGCCGCACCCGCAAAGTCAGGCGCGCCTTCAGGGCGGCCGCCTTCGCCGCCTTCTGGTGGCCCACCTTCACCGCGCCGCTCGCGGCCATAGTTCTCTATTTCACCGTGGAAGCAGTCAATTGAATAGGGTGACCGATCTTCGGTGAGATGGTAGTGATAGATCCCCTCTGGGAATTCTGGCGTTGCCCCAAAGTGACCGCTACACTCATCTAAATCATCGCTGGTGATCACAGCGCCAGCTTCGTCTTTGTTGCCATAAACCGGGAACCCGTCTAGCAAGACACCGATCATTGTGGAGTGTTGGCCTTCAACGTCGACAGCATCGGTAATGCAGTAAGGCACGCCATGATAGTGATAGTTGTGTCCAGGTGCTAGCGGATGCCCGTTACAAGGATCGATAAATGATGCGCCAAAGTGCGTGATGTTGTCCTCAAGCGCGACGGTGCCTTCCATGTCTTCATAATCGTTGAACATTTGCGCTCCACTAATCATGATCCCAATTTGGCCTAAGGTTGTCGCGGTGACCTCCTCGCTATAGACCGGATTGGTCGTGATGGTGACATCTAGCGGAGTTTCAACAAAGAAGTCTGCTGGTGCAATGACATCGAATTCACTGGGGTCATCATCGCCAAACGGCGGTTGGTTCCCATCGCCTGGGACAAGATAGACGTCTGGTAATTCATGGTTTGGCAACCCGTCTGAGACAAAGTTGAAGGTGCCATCGCCAACAGTAATGGTGACGTTGTCGCCCCAAAGCCCAGCGGCAATGACATCAGCAGTATTCAGTGCTGCTTCAGCTTCAGTCGCAGCGGGTGTTTCCGCTGGCAAGACTGTGCTGCATGCGACAACTGAAAACGACAGCGCCATAAGGGCTAAGTAAAGCGTAGTAGCGCTAAAGCGCGATTTGAAATGGTGCATAGATATTCTCCTAAATACTCTTAGTTCAGAGTGATACATGACTACTTTAGAAAAGTAGGATTAGTGCGTTGCAAAACGAAATGCGCGAGATTTGACGATGAGCGTTCGATCTGCGCTGATAAGTTCAAGACCGGCGGTGGTGACTTCTACAATCTGTCCTGACTGCGACGCAAATGAGTCGTACAGCCCTTTGGCGTCCCAATCTGCATCACGTAAATAGCTGAAGTCAGCACGATCAAACACGACCCATGTCGCTGGTGTATTGTGATTGCCATGCGCAGAAACGGTATTGCGAAATAGCGCTGAAAAGGCGCTACTGGTAGTTGGGTTGTCACGACTCAGAACTGAGACATACACTTCATTACCAATAAAGACAGCGTTGTTGAGGTCATATTCCCCAGACAATATTTCGAAGATTTCAATGGAACTGTCTGAATTGAGCCGTGCAATTGAGCGGCGCGAATAATCTGCTTCTAAAGGTAGAAAATAAATGCCTTCTTCAGTCAGAATTGGCGCAGTGGCGTTAGGAATGGATTGCAGTAAAGCGCCGGAAAAATCATATTGGGCAATGCTGTATTGTCCGTCGTTGGTTGCCATATCAAATACGGTCACCCAAAAGGTATTGTCTGAGGCGGGGACGATATCTGAATAGGTAATCCCTTCGACACGTGGGAGCAGCGCAACTGGTTCAGCAGTCGGTGTTTCAAGATCTAAGGTGTAGATGCCATTGGCAAGCCCAGTGACCGTTTCGGCATAGGCTAACAACAACTGTTTTTTATCAGCCGTACTGCCAATCCCGTAGATGAGCGCCCCTTTGGGCACTTGAAAGATGACCTCAAATTCAGTCGCGTCTGCAGCTAAGCGCAGGATGCGATAGTTAGGGTAGCCGCGATATTCAACAAGATAGAGTGGCGCTGTACCTGTTGGCAGCGGGCTGATGAGCTCAGCGTCTAAGGAGAATTCAACGGCTGTGGCGGGCGTTGCACTTAGTGGTACATCCTGTGTGGATTCAGCAACGTAGCGCGCGGCGCAGCCAACTGTGAACAATACAAGAAACAGGACGCTGCTTCTAAGTAGTAGTGTTGCAACATAAGGTCGTCGGAGGTGCGCGTGCAAAAATTGATCGGTCATGTATCCAGAAGGATAGCGACCAAGGTGAGCGCTGCCAATATGCTGTTAGATAGATTTTGTACGGACGGCTAGCCTAGATGGGCAGAGTAACATAGCCAATGGACACCTGCCATTTGGCTAAGCGGTCTATGCAATGCCGTTACGGACAGCGAATACGGCGGCTTGCGTGCGGTCGCGCAAGTCTAAACGCTGCAAGATGCTGGAAACGTGGTTTTTTACCGTACCTTCGCTGACCGTGATTTGATGCGCAATTTCACGATTTGTCGCCCCGTTGGCGAGTAGGCGCAGAATCTCAGTTTCGCGTGGTGTCAGCGGTAAATCAACTGGCTTGGACTCAGCTTCCTGTGCCGGGCGCCGAATGCTGCCGACTAATTTACCCGCTACTTCAGGCGCAAGCTGATAAATTCCCGCGTTTGCAAGGCGAATTGCTTGGGCGAGTTCAGGGGCCGGAATGTCTTTCATCAAATACCCACAAGCGCCAGCTAAGAGCGATTGCACCACATATTCCTCATCTTCGAATGTGGTCAGCATGATGATTTGACACATCGGCAAGGTTTTACGGATTTGCGCGGTCGCTTCAATGCCAGACAGGTTAGGCATGCGAACGTCCATGAGAATGACGTCTGGCGCATGACGCTGTGCTTTTTCAATTGCATCATTGCCATTGCTAGCTGTATCCACCACAGTGAGGTCGGCTTCAATTTCCAGCAAGGATGCGATCCCTTCACGAACTAGCCATTGGTCATCAACTAAGAGAATGCGGATTAGGTCTTGAGGTGCGTCCGTCATTTTGGCTGTTCCTGTGCTTGCACGCTGCTTGGGATGACAACTGACAATTCAGTACCTTGGGGTAGAGCATTGGTCAATTCAAATTTTCCACCAACAAGGGCGACACGCTCCTGAATACCAGTCAATCCAAAGCCAGTGTGGTGAGATGGCTGCGATGTCTTTGTAATTCCAATTCCATTGTCGTTAATATTGAGCGTTGCGTGTTGGTCAGTGATGGTGAGCGAGACAGTTGCTGCACTCGCTTGCGCATGTTTGTGCACATTGGTAATTGCCTCTTGGGCAATGCGGTAAAGCGTCATTTGAGAAAAGATGGGCAGGTGTTGCAGGTCGCCTTCAATGCGCAGATCAATGTCTAAGTCAGTGTGTGACATGCGGTTGACTAGGCTTTGCAATTCAGGACCAAGGGCAAACTGTGTGCTGGGTTCCCGTAAGGTATGTAAAGACGTGCGAACTTCTGTCAGCGCTTCACGAATGGTGCGGCGTGCGTGACCAAGCGCCTCTGTTGATTTCGCTGGATCGCGCTGCGAGAACACCGCCGCTTTTTCAAGCTGAATACTAGTCGCCGCTAAATGATGGCCTAAGCTGTCATGGATATCACGCGCCAGCCGATTGCGTTCATCGATGGCCG
This sequence comes from Anaerolineales bacterium, assembly GCA_020630225.1. GTDB lineage: Bacteria > Chloroflexota > Anaerolineae > Anaerolineales > UBA6668 > JAHDIM01. The sequence continues at coordinate 14,181 of JAHDBS010000077.1, forward strand.
CTAGCGTGGCAACTTGTGCGGAATATGCTTGAAGCTGTGCATGCGAGTCTGCTAACGCATGATGTGCTTGCGAAAGGTCCTGCCCCAATTCCCATTCTTGATACAAGGCATTTGCCAGCAATAACACTAGTAACATGCCCAATACAAAAATCATCAAGTTGTTGATATCCGGTGCCATCCAACCCCAGCGAAAGGCGTAAAACGCGGTGTAGCAAAGCACCAGGAAAAATGCAGCAATTGCAACCCGATAGGCTATCTTGCGGCCTTGGGTAAAAAATGCAAACAGGACGACAGGGTAAAACAAGTACGCAGAGAAGGGCGCTCTGCCAAGCAGGGCGGCAATGACTACCAATGTGAAGCGCAAGGCTAACTGGGTATTGGCCGCTTGCAGTGAGAGCGTATGGAGTTGTGCATTGCGTAGCGAATACTCAAGATAAATTAGGGTCAGAATGACGGCAAAGCTCACCGCGATGACGATGACAACGGGTAGTGCCGGTGCGCGCTGCGCATTGCTCAAGTGGCGTTCAACGTCACGCCCGCTGCGCTCAACGATGACCAGCAAGAGTGTGGCCAGCATGACACAGAAATAAAGAGAGATCGCAATTTGCTGGTAACGCTTTGTCATTGCAGAATAGCATAGCAATAATCAGGCGTTCGCACTATATGCCATCCGGCACATGCCATTTGAATAGTGATTGCTGGAATCAAAAACGCCGCACTGTTCCCAGCGCGGCGTTCGCAGTTCAATAACAATTGACTATTGGCTGTTAGAAAAGACCCCAGTCGCCTCCAGCGCCTTCTTCCATCATTTCAGGGTTCCACATTTCCATGCCAACTTCCACGG
>JAHDBS010000554.1 GCA_020630225.1 Anaerolineales bacterium
AGGCGTTCTGCACCGTGACCTGAAACCTGCCAATGTGTTGTTAGACGCCGATGGCTCAGCCCTGCTGACGGACTTTGGGATTGCCAAACTGGCTGAGTCCGCCACCGTCACCACCGTGTTTGCCGGTAGCCCCGCCTACATGAGCCCGGAACAATGCGCCGGCCGTGAAGTAGATGGCCGCAGCGACCTCTACGCCCTTGGCGTGCTGGCCTTTGAACTTCTGGCCGGACGCCGCCCGTTCCTTGGTGAATTAGATGGCAGCACGGGGAGCAATACGCTGGGAGAAAAGCTGCGCATTGAACACCTCAGCGAACCACCACCCAATATTTGTGACCTCAACCCAGCGTTGCCCGCCGCAACCAATGCGGTCTTCCAAACTGTGCTTGCCAAGCGCAAGAATGAACGCCAAGGCTCAGCCCATGACTTTGTAACGCAATTGCAGCAGGCGGTTGGCACAAGTGAAGTTGTCATTCCTGTGCAGCCTGAAACGCCGCCGGTTGAAGAAGAGGCTGATGACGTTTCACCACCGCCGCCACCACCTGCCAAGCGGCGACTGTCACCACTGCTGATTGGCGCATTAGCATTAGCCTTACTGCTTCCAATTGCCTACTGGATTTGGAGCACAGACCCAACGGGACAAACCGCTGCCGTGCAGCCTTATGCTGGTGAAACGCTTACCATGCGGACTGGCCCTGCTGAAAGCTACGCCCAAATTGGTGCACTTACAGAAAACGACAGCTACACACTTATTGCCAAGTCCGCCGACTCAAGTTGGACGATGATTGAATTGCTCAACGGCGACCAAGGGTGGGTGCCAACGGACAGCTTAGATTTGGGGATTAATGTGTTCCGGATTGCCCAAGGCGGTGAAATTCTGCCTTCGGCGACGTTCACCAGCACAGCAACGCCAACAAATACAGCGACAGCCACTAGTACGCCAACATACACGCCAGAGCCAACCGTAACTTTTACCAATACAGTCGCCCCAACAAAGACTGCCTCGGCAACGAATACACTACCACCAACTGAAACGGCACTGCCAACCCAGGTATTTACCGCAACAAATACACCATTACCACCGCCAACAAGCACGTGGACACCAACCCCAGATTTAGGGCCAACGGCGATGCCGCCAGCGCAGTTAACGGCACAGGCTCAAAATCTAGGCCTCCAAAATATTAGTTCTCCTAACTTAACGGGGCAAGTGAGAAGCGCAGGCCCGTCAAGTTTGATGTCTTTGCATTCAGTAAACTCCGTTTATATTTACGAAAATGATAGCCAACCCTATTATGAGGAAATATTTCCTCATGATGGCCTTCCGAGTAAACGTGATATGGGTATCCCTTGTACTGGATATATTACGGATTCGTGCGGATCCGGATCACATGGATGTGCACTAAATGAAACTGCATCATGTAATCGTGATACCAATACTATTCACTGTGAATTCTCTTCTAGATGTGGAGGTGAGAATGGAATTTGTGCATCATGGACTTATGGAACATCTGTCGCCAAATACCCACACTCAGGCTCAGTCGTGTCTTCAGAATCAGCTGATATTAGAGGCTTTAATTTTCAGACTCAAAATGATGCGTACAGAATAGTTTCAGATCATGTAGCGGCTTCGGAGTGGCAGTTTTATCGCCTCCAGGCATATTACTTACGCGTGGGCCCTTTCTGTAATTACTATCCATAAGTCAACTGAGACTCGTCTCTCGATCTACTTACTAGCCTATGTCTAACAGAACTGGATCAACACTCAACAAGCGCTACCGCGTCGATTCCTACATTGACCGAGGCGGTATGGCTGACGTTTACAAAGGCACTGACCTTGAAACAAATCAGACCGTTGCGCTGAAATTTTTGCGTTCAGACTACGCCGAAGACTTTGAGTTTGAACGGCGCTTTGAACGCGAAGCACGGGCATTGGCACGGTTGCAACACCCAAACATTGTGCGTTTTCATGCCTTGGAGCGCGACTATAAACAACTGTTTATGGTCATGCAATACGTGGATGGTCAGACGCTGCGGTCTGAAGTTGCGGGCTACAAGCTAGACAATGGTAAAGACGAAATTTACCCCGCCCAGCAGTCGATTGCCATTCTGTACCAAATTGCTAACGCCTTAGACTATGCTCACACCCAAGGCGTGTTGCATCGGGACATCAAGCCTGCCAACGTCATGCTAGACGCAGATGGCACGGCCTTGCTAACAGATTTTGGCATTGCCAAGCTTTCAGAGTCGGCAACGGTGACCACCGTGGTCGCCGGTAGTCCGGCCTACATGAGCCCCGAACAATGCGCTGGCCGCGAATTAGATTCCCGCAGTGATATTTATTCGCTTGGCGTTTTAGCCTTTGAACTTCTCGCTGGCCGCC
>JAHDBS010000555.1 GCA_020630225.1 Anaerolineales bacterium
ACATCTGGCACATCGTTGATCTTGCTGATGATGTCGGCTAAGTCATCAATATTGCGCGCCCAGACCGTAATCAGACCGTCGATGCTTCCTAATGGATGAATCAAGCGGATAACGTTTGGAATACTTTCCAAGTGCGGCAAGATATGCTGAATTTGTCCATTGGTATCCCGCTGGATTTGCACCACAGCTTGAATGTCAAAGCCTAGCTTTTTTGGGTCCAAAATTGGCTGGTACCCCGCAATTACCCCTGACGCTTCCAACCGTCGCAAGCGGCCACGGACAGTAGAGGGCGGTTCGTCTAGCGTTGCCGCGATTTCAGCCAACGGCATCCGCGCATCTTGCAGCAGCACATTGAGAATTTTTTTATCGAGTTCTGTAAGCGTCATAGTAGCGGTGTGTCTCCAAGCTTGAGTAAGAGGTCTGTTGTCTGTATGTGAATATCCCCAAGGGTAACTTTCGGGGACTTGCGTCAAAGGAAAAGTTGTTCAAAAGCTGAGTTTTATGTACTGCTGAGCAGTGTGTTCATAAGAAATTCTAGATTTCTAAGATTTGTTTAGAGTTACCCAACTGTCATCCTCGCGGAGGCGGGGATCCATATACATAGGCAGCACATGGTTTCCCGCCTCCGCGGGAATGACACTCCGATTTTTGTAAGCACTCTAAAAAATATTATGACCAATGTGCTAAGCAGATATTGTAATTTTTAGAGTCTCAAAATTCGCGTCCCCAACCCCACAAGACACGCCCGAAACACTCATTTCTACCCAAGCTCTGAAGTAAGCATAAAGTCATCTGTTTGCGCTTGAATAGCGCGCAGATCACGTTCTAACGTTTGTTGAACAGATGCAATGCTTGGCTTGTCAATAAGGTTGTTTAGCTCATAAGGATCTTGGTGCAAATCATAAAGCTCAGATATGTCACCTTGGGTATGGATGAGTTTGTAACGCTCAGTGAGCAGCGCCCGCGCCCGAACATTGTCATCATGCCCATTGGATTCGCATAGCAATGCGCTACGCCAATCCCCCGGACGTTCGAGTAGATCAAATAAATTGCGCCCGTGAACATCGGTTTGAAATGCAGTGCCAGCAGCGGCCAGCATAGTGGGCGCAAAATCTAGATTGCTGACTAGCGCGTTGCTCTCTTGCCCAGCTTTGATCTGATTGGGGTAACGCATTGCCAATGGAATGCGCAGCACTTCTTCGGGTAAATAACAGCCTTTGTTGAAGTGCCCGCCATGTGAGGCTAAGGCATCGCCATGGTCGGCGGTCCAAATGACTAACGTGTTCTCAGCTAACCCAAGTTTGTCGAGCGTGCTGAGTATGCGCCCAACGGCTGCATCGACAAGCGTAATTTGGGCGTAGCACCGGGCGATGATCTGTTGCCAGTCTGACCAATCCAGCACATTTGGTTGGATAAGCTTGCCGTTTGCATCGCCTATCGGATAGTTAAGCTCGCGCAGATAGGTGTTGGGCTTGGCTGCCAATGTGTCTCTAAAACTGCCATATTCAGGAATATCTGCGGGGGTATATAGCTCTGCAAAGCGCTGCGTCGGAAAGTAAGGCTGATGAGGACTCCAAAAATCGACGCGTAGTGAAAACGGCGTGTCACTATTGTTTGCTGCTAAATTCTGCAACTGATCACAGGCAAGATTGGCAAGAAAAAATGACTCGTGGGCGTCATCGTCGGCCTGCATAATGCCACTCATATGCTCCCAGCAGCCATTTGGATCAGCCTGCGCGTAGAGCGCGTCAACGGGGACTCGATCGGTATGCGCAAAGTCGCGCTCGATCAAAATCTGTGGTGGCTCTAATCCGCGCTCTGCTAAGTAAGCCTGATAATCCGCAGTGAGATATGGATTGCCGTAGCCTGTAAGCGAATAGCCTTTCCAGCCATAGTCTTGTGCCGTTCCCGGCCCAGCGTGCCATTTCCCAAAGTAGTAATTGTCATAGCCTTGCGCCTGGAGTGGTGCAAGATACATCTCGTGTTGAATGGGTGTTGTCGGACGATTCTGTAATTGCCCATGAGCGTGTGGATACAGCCCTGTCAAAATCGAGCGGCGCGTTGGGGTACACAACGGACACGCGGTATATGCCCGATTGAAACGAATGCCTTCACTCGCGAACTGATCAAAATGCGGCTGCTGAATTGGGACGCCCGACTCCCACCCGTGGCGGTAATGCAACTGATGGTCAGCCATTAGGAAAAGTAGGTTAGGTCGGTTCGCCATAATTGTTTTGAGCCAGAAAGGTTGAACTTTTGGGCTTGTTGAAATCAAGGGTTGGGTAACACTTGACGTTCAACTTCTTTGGTGCCTCTAGGAACTTCAGGTTGCAAATGGGAAGTTGAGCGTCGGCTACGCAAGAGAAATCCGTGTT
>JAHDBS010000556.1 GCA_020630225.1 Anaerolineales bacterium
CCCAGTCGAATAGTGACAACGTCCGCTTGCGTGTTTGCTGTAAAAAGACCATTGTGTTCCAACAGTGTTAGCCCCGTCAGAACGGTAGTGGCTTGACTGTTCATCAAGCTGGCTAATTTGAGGAGCGCAATCTCACCTGCGAATTTATCCACCACCGTTTTGGCTAAACCTGCTAAGCGCTGCAAATATCCTTTTGGACTGACGGCAACTGCATCCGTTGCAGCAAGCGTGATTTGCGTTGGCTGACAGGCGGCAATGGCCTCTTTTAGCACCATCAAACTTGGTGGCACAGTGGCAATGACTAGCTGTTCGCTCGGCTGAAGCTGATGGCGACCACGCCCCTTGAAGCGAGCATCTCCTTCTGTCCAAATAATAGTGTCTGGACTAACCAGCGTGCCAAGATCTACAGGCGTGTGTCGTAAATCAGTAATGCGGATTTTTGAGGCGGCTACTGTCTCTTCAGCGGCTTTAGTTTCAACATGGTCTTGCCACTGTAATTGCAACTTAGTTTCGCCTTTATATGTGTTCAGATTGAGCCCATAGGCAATGTTGAAACGACCGTCGGGTGGTGTTTTGTCACCGCTACGCCACCACACCGCAGTGGCAGTCGCGTCAGAGCTGTCGGTAAGCGTTAGCCGTCGGTGCTGCTGTCCACGGCCCATAAAACGCTGACTTTCGATTGTGACATCCTCAGACGCTAACTGGATTGCCGGGTTGCCTGCACCGAATGGTGCTAAACGCTCAAGGCGCTCGTAGAGGCCTAGCGTGATTTCATCTAATGGCAACACCACATCGATTGCGAGCTGTCTGACCTCTGTCTGATCAAACCCTGGTTGTTGGGCAGCTGCATATGAAAGCTTTTGAATGAAATAAGGTAATTCGCTGTTGTGCAATGACACGCCAGCAGCCATCGGATGGCCCCCAAAGCCAATCACTGAGCTTTCGCAGGCACGGATTGCCTCAGTAATATTACAGCCGGCAACCGAGCGCGCTGAGCCACGTGAAATGCCGTCAGCGCCTTTGATCAGCATCAACGTTGGGCGTTGGTATTCACTAGCTAGGCGACCCGCAACAAGCCCCGCCACGCCGCTTTCCCATGTTTCATTGGCCAACACGAGCACATTGTGATCTAGCACGCTGGGGGTCTTGGCAATCATGCGCTGGGCGCTGGTGTAAATTTGCTCAGTAATGTGCTTCCGTTGGCGGTTGAGTTGCTCAATTTGGTCCGCCCAAATTTTGGCGTTGACGGTGTCGGTTGTAGTCAGGAGTTCAACGGCGAGATTGGCGTCGGCCAGCCGACCGAGTGCATTCAAGCGCGGCGCAATTCCAAAACCGATATCGGTTGCGGTTAGCTGTGAGACGCTGATGTCTGCATTCGCGAGTAGCGCATGTAAGCCTACGCGTTGTGTTTTTCGGAGGGCAACTAACCCACGTTGTAGCCAGTAGCGGCAGTCAAGCACTTGCTCGGCAACATCCGCGACAATGCCAAGCGCGACCAGATCTAAATGTTGGTCAGCTAGGGTAGGTTGGGCATAGCGTTCGGCTAAGGCGCACGCAAACAGATAGGCTGCGCCCACGCCCGGTAAGGTTTTAGCGGGATGGCCATCTGCTAACCGCTGGGGATTGATGTTGGCATTCGCATTTGAGAGCGTTGGCGGTAACGTGTGATGGTCTGTCACGACGACATCAACGCCAACAGAGCGTGCGAAGGCGATGGCGTCTACTTCTGAGATGCCTGTGTCGCAGGTCAAAATGACTTGTGCGCCAGCGTCAATTTGGCGTTCAAGCGCGGCAATCTTGATACCATGCGATTCGCGCTTGCGATTTGGAATGTAATACCCGACATTTGCACCAAGGTCACGTAATACGCTGACTAACAATGCAGTTGATGTTTGCCCATCAACATCAAAGTCGCCCCAAACACAAATGCGTTTTTGGTCCGTAATAGCCTGCTGAATACACGAGACGCCTGCCGCCATGTCGGGTAAGTCCCACGGAGAGGCTGGCGTATACAGCGCTGGATTTAGGTAGCGTTGTGCCGCGTCAGCAGTATGAATGCCACGCCGCCAAACAAGCTGGGCGATTAGGCGGTCATCGTCGCAGGCGGCAACAAACTCAGCCGGTAAATCGATTGGATCAGGGTAAATCCATTCAGTCGTAATAGAGGTCATCAAATTTTCTGGGTTACACATGAAGGTTCTAAGACGCGAATTTAGCAAACGGAATGAATTGCCATGAATTTTTTCCTTAACCTAAGTTGCTAGCAACGTAAGAGTTCTGCGTTCAGAAAGTCTTTTTGATTTTTCTACAAAAGACCGAGTGTCATTCCCGCGAAGGCGGGAATCCATGTGCTACCTATGTGTATGGATC
>JAHDBS010000557.1 GCA_020630225.1 Anaerolineales bacterium
CGAAGCCTTAGTCAGGCAATAATTCATCGATTTTGGATTGGATTTGGTCACGTTTGGCTTTTAGGGCGTCATGTTCCGTAACCGAATATTTTCGGATGTTGTAGAGCCGCTCAAGCCGATTGCGTTCGATCTTTTCAAATGCTGTTCCTGTGTCGGTGTTACCAAAGCGCCATAGGAAAGCCATCATTGTCAGTAAAATAACGCCTACGGACACGCCCCATGTCCACGGCTCCATGACGTCCCAGCCTTTGCGAACTACGAAATAGACTAAGCCTGCAAAAATGGCAACGTCTACGAGCAGCAGCCCCCATTGCCAGACCTGTCTATAGCTAGCTGCATCTGAGGCGCACTGGGCTTGCAATGCGCTCATTTTCTCAATGGTAATTGCGGTGTCTTTGCGACTGTTTTCAAGCGCTTTCAGTTCTTTGAGACGGTTAGCTTCACTTTGCTGCGTTTCAGCTGCTGGAATGTCATAAGAAACACGCTGAATATTGTTCGTACCGCCTTGTTGCAACGCTTGCTGGTTTCCATAAAAATTATTCGTGATCTGGTCACCACTGCCTTGTTTTTCTTTCATCCGTTCCTCTCGTTGCACAACGCTGTCTAGTAATTCACCGACGTTGAAGTCTTTTTCCAAGTCAGGTTCAAAGTAAGTCTCACGTCCGTTGCGTTCCAAACTCAATAGCGTCCGATACGGCACTGTCCGCCCAGCACTGTCTAGCACGACGACTTCTTTCATCTTTAGCTTGCTAAATTTGCTTACAATTTTGTGGAGATGGTCGCGAATAATGGCAAAATATTTTTGCTTTTGACCTTTTTCTCCAGTCACGGTCACTGCAATTTGTTGCTGCTCTTCACTCGCTTGAATGAGCGCAGCGCAATCCGTCCCTTCATGCTGCAAGCGCATGCCAAAACGCCATTGCTGGTCTTCCACAATGTCTTGCTGTAAGCGCAACATCAGTCTGGGAATGATGGAACTTGGCAAGAAGTCAAAGTCAAATTGAAAGCGAAGCGGATGCGGATCTACTGGCAATGTTGGGGCTGGGGTTAGTTCTTTTGGCAGCAGGTCTGGAATAATATAAGTCCCGTTGTCTTGCGGATATGCTAATTCAAACTTCTGCATGAGTTGCAGAATATACGCGCAGGCCTTGGCGTCATAGGTTGGCGCAATAGCTGCGGGGTCATATTCTTGCCCTTCTCGACGGATCTCTTCCTCGTTGAGAATGAAATCCACTTTTTTCGGGTCTAAGACGCCTTTAGGGACATATTCAGAGTTAATCAACTTATAGACCCCAACTGTCACCCAATGCGGATTAAGTACATACAAACTAGCCAAGGGGAGGTCATCAAAATGCAGTACGATGCCAAGGTCATGCAAGAAATTGAGTAGTGTCTGCTGCTCAGTTGGGTCAGTCACATGGTGCTGTGCGCAAATTGTTTTGAAACGCGCCTCATCTAAATAATGTGCGTCTTGCGTTTCTGTTACCAACTGATCTTTGACACGCTCCCAGTTGACGCTTATTTCTGTTCCAAATAAGGCTGTCTGCGGCACAGTATTGTCAATGCACGCCCAAAGGGCGCTTAGTCCCATGTCTGTTGCGCAGGAAACCTTATGAAAACGATTGCCAATGTTGGCGTAGGTTTCATTTAGCTTATTTTCAGCAACGCTGTAACTGGGGTTGTCATCTATTTTGTTCAACACCACAATTACCGGCGAGTCGCCACCAAAGCTCTCGATGTGCTTCAACCAATAGTGCTTTTTATTGTCTGTGCGGCTGTCTAACACCAAGATATACAGCGCCCGCTGGCTCAGAAAGAACTGATGCGAAGCGTGCATAATTTCTTGGCCGCCAAAGTCCCAACAATGCAACTGACCCTGCTCAAGCTGAAACCAGTCCAAGTCTGCTGCGTCTAACGTGGCGACATTAATACCATGCGTTTGCGATTCGTCCTTCTTAAACTTCAAGCCCTGCATTTGCTTCAGCAAAGACGTTTTCCCCGCTGCACCTTCACCCACAATGAGTACCCGCACCTCATGAAACAGCGTGGTAGCCCCGGCTTGCAACGACTCAAAGTAAGCGGCAATGGCCGCGTTACCTTGCTTAACAATTTCTAACGGTGGCGTTGTGATGGGATTGTCATATAACGGTAATCTAAAATACCCGACGCTAGTCTCGTCTACATTGACTGCCAAGCCTAACGCGGTGACCCAGTCTGGTAATGTAGTCAATTGATTGCCGCGCAAGTCCACATTAGTCAAGTCTGGTAGTCCCGCCAAAAAGCTCCCGTCGCTGATACTGTTACTTCGCAAATTCAGACTTTGCAAGCCCGTCAGTCCCGCCAAAAAGCTCCCGTCGCTGAT
>JAHDBS010000558.1 GCA_020630225.1 Anaerolineales bacterium
TCGTGGCAACCGCCACTAAAGTCTTTGAACAGATCAAGGACAAAGGCAAAGGCTAGTCTCTCAATCTAAACGTTGGTAACTTTCAATGGCTCTGGAAACCCGGAGCCATTTTTGCTTAAGTGGAGCTCACTACATTTGCTTTTGTCATGGTTTTGTGTCAATATATTTGTTCACAAAATACTTTAATGCGCTAATATTCTGCGCGATTCACACACAAAAGGAGTAGAGAGGCAATGGTTATCTGGGGATTCCGCGGTGTGCGGTCAACAAAGGCAAAGGGCGACTTCTTCTGTCCATCTTGCAATTCAGACCAACACTATGATCATAAACGCGTGCGCCGATTTTTCACGCTGTACTTCATCCCGCTCATTCCACTCGGCGAATTAGGAGACTATGTCGAGTGCGGACGTTGTAAGCAAACTTATAACGAAAAAGTCTTGGAATATAACCCCAAAAAGGAAGCCGAGCGCATCCAAATGGCATATCATGCTGCGCTGAAGTCAACCATGATTGAAATTATGTTAGCCGACGGTGAAATTGAAGAAGCTGAAGTGAAAATCATCATGGACACGATCAATGAATTCTCAACGCAAGAAGCTTCAGAGGTAGAGCTGCGGGCTGAAATTGAATCGGCAGAGGCGCAAACCAGCATTATCAAACGTCGGTTACGCGAATTAGGGCCGCAACTTAATGATGGCGGCCGAGAGAAAATTATTCAGGCTGGATTGCGAGTTGCCACGGCTGACGGTAATTTTGATGACTCCGAAAAACAATTGCTAGTTGAAATTGCTGGGTCACTCGGCATGACAGAAGCGCACTTAGCAGGAGTGATTGCAACAAGTATGGCGGACTAACTTTTTGTGATAGTTCGCTTGGTATCTGGAATAGGGTCTGCTGCAACGGCTTTTATTGCTGTCGGTGGGCCCTATTTTATTGCGCAGCTCATTATGACAATGCCATCAGTTACTACTAGGCATGCAAGTGCAATCGCATTAGTCTGCCTTTGGGCATTGTTTGAAGGGTCATTATTACGTTCGGAAAGCCTCCTGCTGAACGACAATGCGAGGCAAGGGCTACCGATCGTAACAATCGCATTAATTGCGTTGCTCTTACCTTTTGCGCTTATTGAAAGTCGTATGTACACGATGGGTCATATTTTTACAGGTGTTACATTGGGGCTTATGTTGTTTGGTATTATCTTGCGCTGTCTTGCCATCTCTAAGCTTGGACAATGGTTTTATGATGGCGTTATCGTTACAGCTCAACAAGAGCTGGTCACGACTGGCATTTATTCAATTTTTCGACACCCGTCGGAAATCGGATTGTGTAGCTTTTTACTGGGGTATACCTTATTCCTAACTGCTTGGATCAGTGTTCTGATTACAGTGTTGGTTTTGTTTCCCCTGAGCATATATCGCTGTAAGCGCGAAGATTTGCTATTACAACAAAGATTTCAGTCTGAATTTTTGACATACAGACGCCGCACAATGTTTTAAAGACCAATCCTCTGGTAGCCAGCAACCGCTATAATTCTTTAGTAACGCTTAGCCATGCGTTGTACAGAACCCACGCTGGAATACACCTTATGACCGCTTCAATTCTTGACGCTATGAAAGCCATTGTCGGCGCTGACCACGCTTCAGACGCCGTCTCACACCGTAACTTGCACGGACAAGATCAATCCTCACATCATCTTGTGTTGCCAGATGTGATTGTCTGGCCAGCGACCACGACCGAAGTCAGCGAGATTGTGAAATATGCCAATGCTAACGGCATCGCGATTACTGGCTGGGGCGCGGGTAGTAGCTTAGAGGGCAATTCGATCCCGCTCAAAGGTGGCATTGTGATCAACTTTGGCCGCATGGACAAGATCTTGGAAGTGCACGAAAAAGATTTCCAAGTCACTGTACAGCCGGGCATTTTCTACAAAGATATGAACGTGCAACTGGCAAAGTATGGTCTGTTCTATGCGCCAGATCCGGGGGCAAATGCAAGCATCGGTGGGATGATTGCGAACAATGCCAGTGGCACGCGCACAGTCAAATACGGCGCAACGCGTGACAACGTGTTAGCGCTGGAAGTGGTCTTAGCCAATGGTGACGTTATTCGGACGGGATGTCGCAGCAAGAAGCAATCGGCTGGCTATGATCTGACCCATATGATCATTGGTTCTGAAGGCACACTGGGTTTGGTCACCGAAGCCACACTCAATCTTGAGCCAATTCCCGAACATTACAGCGCCGTCGTCGCCAGCTTCCCAAGTACAGAAATCGCCGCAGAAGTGGTCTTTGGCATCATTGGTTCAGGGCTAGATCCCGCTGCATTGGAGATCTTGGATTCTGAATCGGTGCGCTATATGA
>JAHDBS010000559.1 GCA_020630225.1 Anaerolineales bacterium
GGAGTTCTGTGCGTGTCAGGCTACCAAAAGCAGCATCGATGACAATATTCATCGCAGGGCGATTGGCGACGCGAGCGTTGTTAGTCGCAAAGCGTTCGTCCGAAACCATGTCAGGACGTTGCAAAATTTGCTCCGCAAAGCGTGCCCACTCGCGGTTGTTTTGAATGGAGATGACGACTGTTTCACCGTCTTTGGTCTGGTACCCACCATACGGCGCAATTGAAGGATGATTGAGGCCAACGCGTTTGGGGGCTTTGCCGCCAAATTCGTAATGCGCCAGCGGCACTTGCATCCATTCGGCAGCGGTGGCAAATAAGGATGCTTTCACAGCACTGCCTTTGCCTGTGCGCTCGCGCAAGAACAGGGCTTGCATGATCCCGCCAAAGGCATTCATGCCTGTGCCGATGTCACAGATCGAAACGCCAATGCGACCGACTTCGTTTTCGCCGCCGGAAATGGAGACTAATCCCGACTCACTTTGGACAAGGAAGTCATAGGCTTTCATGTAGCTGTAGTCGCCCTCGCCGTAGCCTGAAATATCACAGGTAATCAGCCGCGGATAGCGTTCGCGCAATTCTTCAGAGCCAATGCCTAAGCGCTCCGTTGCGCCGGGTGCTAAGTTTTGGACAAACACATCGGCCTTGGATAGCATGCGTTCGAGCAGCGCCATGTCACTTTCGTCTTTGAGATTCAACACGGCCGATTCTTTGCCACGGTTGAGCCACACAAAATATGATGATTCACCATGCACGACATCGTCATAGCCCCGGCCAAAGTCGCCGCTTTCGCGCTCAATTTTGATCACGCGTGCACCAGCATCGGCGAGGCGGCAGGTTGCCATTGGAGCCGCGACTGCTTGTTCGATTGAGACGACGAGGATTCCGTCTAAAGGTTTTGTCATGTATGGTTTTCTTTGTGTCTGTTCCAGATACTAGTGCCTAATGCGCCCAAAAATAATATCGCTGCAAATACTACCGCGTTGATTTGGGATACTGGTTGCTGAGCGATGCTCATACGTCTAGTTTGGACATCATTAGCCAGCATTTTATATTCATCTATTCGTTGTAGTGCTATTTCTGCCCATTCATCGTCATCAAACAATTGCCTGTCTGCTCGAAAGGTATAGCGCTCTACGTATGTGCGTGATGCGGTGTTGAAATGATCAATGAAGAACATATAGGTGCTGCCAGCTTCTACGATTGAGTGGCAATTGGTTACCCCATAGTCGCCGATATGTATAACACTTGGACCCTGACCGACTAACCATTCTTTAACTTCAACCTCAGCTGCACCGTGTACAGTTCCGTCTTCACGCACTCTGCTTGGCAGTTGTTCAAATTCACCTCTATTGACGATTATGGGCCGGGATGCACCTGTAATTTTCCCAATGACGACAAATTGTGAGATTTCTAGCCGGTCTAATTTTGAAAGATCGCTTTCCCAATACGCATCATGCCGATAGTCGGGATTCAATGAATATGTGACATGTATCGGCGTGATCCAAATATCAGAATCTGTAAAAAATACCAGATCTAGTGTTTCTGGAGATCTAATGACGCCGTCATCTCGATGAATGGTTTTGGGGTTACGGATTTGCTGATCGGGTAGAGGTGACCGTTCCGGTACACGAAAATCACCATGCGGATATGAAGTAAGTGGCTCACCATAGGAATAGACATAGGCCGGGTCAAGCGTGTTTTCAGAAATTGCTTGTGCTAATTCAAGCGTACTGAGTACACCTTCTTTTTCTGCTCCGCCCCACGAGTTCTCATGAATATACCAATCCATATTTGATGAATTCTCAATGTTAAATGCTGGAATTGGACTTCTTCTATTTTCAGTAAAAAAGAGTGATACACCCGGTGGCAAATCTTCGGGGTTAAATTCGTAATGTTCTACATACCAATGGTTGTCTCCAAACATAAAAGTACAAGCTTGAACAGTATTTGGAGCCGTGGAAAGCAGTAATAGCTGCACAAAAGCAAGTACGCAGAGTAGTTTCATGCTCCAATATGCTTTTCTGGCAACAGAATAGATCTTGTTAGGATTAGTTATGCTCATGACAGGAATTGCTAGACATCTTAGCGCGTTGCTTCTACACAAAACGGTGCAATCACAGCGTTGATATCTGCTGCTGTTTCCCATGTTTTAAGTGTTTCAATCGCGCGGCCAAATCTGCGTATGTCACCCTGACAAAAGGCAAGGTTACTCTCAAATTTTTCAAGGATCTGTGCTGAACTCATATTGTTTGGGGCGGCGCCAAGCGGGAATGCGACTTCGCTGCGATGAATACTGCCGTCTTGCAATTCAATCTCAATCCAGTCGGGTTCGTCTGGATCGTAATTGACAT
>JAHDBS010000560.1 GCA_020630225.1 Anaerolineales bacterium
AATTCGAATTTAAGAGAAGCTCAAACAGCAAAGTTAGAAAGTGTCCGGTAGCAAGTTAAGAAACAATCTACTCCATCAACCGCATATTCTCTGCCAACTGATCCGCGACATCAAAGAAAGTTTGCAGGTCTTCCGGTGCAATGTCTTTCGCCATCTCAGCGATGGCTGCTTTCTCAATCGCTTCGATTTGCTTAAAGATGTGGCTGCCAGCGTCAGTCAACTGCAAGAGCTTGCTACGCTTGTCGTCTGGATTCGGAACGCGGACGACCAACCCTTTCTCACAAAGCTCGTGAACGAGGCGCGTCACCTGGGCTTTGTCGCGTTTCAACGTGCTGACAATGTCTTGTGACGTGGCATTGTCAATGCGCCAAATGGCACGCAGAGCGCGCATCTGCATTTGCCCAATGCCAATGTTCAGGTCATGGAGCTGAGTGGCGAGCAGGTTACGGATGTCGTATTGCAGTCTAAAAGCAACTTCGAGGATAGTTCGTTGGCGCATGTAGACATTTTATACCGTGCCGTCTACTTCGCTGCCGTCGCCTCAATTTCTAACTTCCAATTCGGTTCCAGCATTCCCGCCACAAACGACGTCAGCGCCACTTTGTGGTCTCCTAAATATTTGTCACGAATGCGCATATTGGCGGCATCATACTCACGACTCCCCAGATAAAACCGCAAATGGATGAGGTTGGTGTAGTCCATGTCTGCTGCGCGCAGAATGGTGCCGATGTGCTGCCAGATCAGTTCGCATTGGTCCTCAAAAGACTCTGGCATTTCGACGCCATCTTCGCGAAACCCATTCAATCCACTGATGATGAGCAAGCGTGAATCGCCAGTCACTTCAACGGCATGAACATAGTTTTGATACGGCGGAAATACGCCGTCTGGCATGTGTGGGATGACTGTCATTGGGGTGTCCTTTGAATGATGCTTTATGTGAGTCTACAGCTGGGTGAATACTTAACGGCTAAACTGCTGAACGGTTAATTGTTAATGATCTTGCTCAGGCCCAACGGTCATTAACAATTCAGCAGTTATCAATTTAGCAATTAATTATTTCCCCCGCCGCTTATTCAACGCGCGTACCGTTCGGCACAGCGCCTTCCGGCATTGCCAAAGTCGACGGTGAGCCGCACAAGTTTGTCTGACTTCTCAACGTCTTCGACCAATTCAATGGTGCCGACGCGGATATCTAGTTTTTGTAAATCCCCATACGAGATTTCAGGTTTGATTGGAGCGGGTGTAAATGATCCGGGATTGCTTGGCATAGTGTATTGATGGTGATAAATAAAGTCCTAGCCCAGACCGGAGGGGTTTAATTGAATCCTACCTGCTGCAAAAACGCTAGTGTCACTGCGTCTACAGTCGGATCTTCAATATTCCCATGATCCCCGTCTTCAACGGTGTAAAACGTCACGTCAGCGCCCACTTTCGTCAGCGCATCATGCAGCAACACACTCTGATGATGTGGCACCAAGCGGTCTCGCTTACCATGCACAATTAGAAACGATGGGACGTCTTCCGTGAGATACCGAATTGGATTTGTCGGCGCGACTCGGTCGGGGTGGTCTTGGATGGGCCCGCCAACGAGCAGCGATCCGGGCGCATTGGGATCATCATTGCGGAGACCGTCTGGCAGTCGATGCGCATCCATTTGCAGGAAATCGACCGGGCCGAAGTAGTCGATGACACCTTGGACTTGGCTAGAGACATGCAGATGTGCACCGACATCAAACTTGGCAACATGGCCGGTAGTACCAAGCAAAATCGCTAAATGTGCGCCAGCCGAAATCCCCCATGCAATAAAGCGAGTTGCATCCAAATTGTAGGTCTCGGCATGGGCCCGCAGCCAACGTACAGCCGCCTTGGCGTCTTCTAGCTGTGCCGGAAACAGCGCATGCTGACTCAGTCGATAGTTGACGGAGGCAATCGCAAATCCATAATCGAGATAGCCTAAATAAGACCGGACATCTTCTTTACCCCGCCGCCGATAGCCGCCACCGTGGAGCCAAATAATAAGCGGCGCAGGCGTCGCGCGCTGCGGCAGATACAGATCTAAGATCTGGCGTTCGTGGCCGTCTGCAACATATTGCAGGTCTTGATGAGTCGTAAATTGAGGGTTACGCATTTTCTTTCATCGGTATGGATAATGGCCGTGAAATTTTATTAGTCGCAGAGGAGCCTCCCAGGCTCCGGGCACAGTTGCTGCCTTATTCACCGGAGCCTAGGAGGCTCCTCTGCGTTAGGCCAGCAGATAACTTTACGTCTAGTGTATTTACGCATCCTCTACCGGCGGCGTGCCATGGGTATGAAAACTCTTCACCGTTTGCAGACCCCAGGCTT
>JAHDBS010000078.1 GCA_020630225.1 Anaerolineales bacterium
AGTGTGGACAATCAGGCGCCTAGTGATCCAAACAGTGTTACCCAGCAATTCCTTAGCACTGCCGCTCTTGTGTTTGTGCAAGAAAATGCTGACGGTACAGTGTCGTTGGTTTCGCAGCGTACCGGTGAACAGGCGAAGCTGCTGGCAACAAATAAGACCGCCATCCGCGTGTTAGACCAACAGCCCACCCAAGGGCAATATGCGGTTTCAGTTCTCGAGAGTGGCGCGGATAACTTGTATTTAGTAGATGTCCGAAGCGGCACGTCAGTAGGACCCATAAATAATGGTTGGGGCACTATTGTGGCAGGTGACTTTTCACCAGACGGCAGTCTAGTTCTAGTCGAAGCTGCAACCAACGAACAAGTCCAATTCTTCTCAATTGACCGCCAAGGCAGCAGCCTCGGTCAACTCAACTTCTCGCAATAATCTCAGCATTGCTGATGCGTATTCAAACCTTCTTTCACCCAAGTCGTTTCATCCAGCTAGGTCTGCTGATTGCTTGTGCATTGTTTAGTGCCGCCTGTGCGCAGCGTGGTGTTGGCGCGTTCTCACCAGACTCTGAGCAATTTGCCATCATCACGGACGATGGTCGTCTTATCGTGACGGATCCACTTGGGTTTAGCCAAACTGAAGTTAGCTCAGACGCAGACCTGCGCCCCGGATTTGGCGTAAGTTTCAGCCCTGACGGGAGCAAAATTGCATATGTCACCAACGAAGGAGGCATCTGTACAACCGAGCTAGCTGACGGCGCGCGCCGCTGTGTCCCCATCCCTCCTAATATCAATAGCGGCTTAGTGACGTTTGCGCCCAACGGGAACGTGATTTCTGTCTTGGTCAATGGCGAGCAGTGGATTGTACAGTCCTTTACTCCCAACGTAACGCTGATCAATGATCAGACATACAGTGGAATCGATCAGGCATTTTTCCCACAAGCGCTCATCAAGACCGATAACATCAACGGTGGCAACAGTTGGCGTGTGCGTACGAATAGCGTCTCGCAGCCCATCTTTGTCTTCATTCGCGCTGGTCAGGCTGCGCGCTATCAATTAGTAGATGATGGTCTCATTGAACTTGGCGCAACAGAACTGGTGCTTTCACAAGAGATGTTAGACACCATTTCGCAGCGTGATCGGACGACCATTCACTCCGGTATTTTGTCACCTGATGGAAAGCACATCGCTTGGAAAACAACGGACGCCCGATTACTGTTGCTAGATATGAGCGACCCTGCTGCCACCATTCGACAGCTTGCAACGGGCGCAGTAGAAGGCTTTGCCTTTTCTCCAGACAGCCTGAGCATCACTTGGGAAGACACAACTGGCGTTTGGATTGCAGACGGCAATGGTGACAATGCAACGTTGGCAAACGCAGGTGGACAGTTAGCCGGTTGGGCACCGTAACAAAGTGCTCGGCAGGTGGTGTTCACAATACCGCTTGCTTGTGCAATTTACTCTAAACTAAGCTCTATCCACTTTGCCTCCCCAAACAAATCTATAACAAAACTATATCTTTATCCGAAAGCAGAACTGATACTATCGAATCAGTGTCGGACCAATACGTTTGTTGCGTTAAGGTCTGGTGCAGAGTACCAACGGAGGCGTTGGTGCTTCTTGATGAAAACACGTCACTGGGTAGGCTGTTTAGCTAGGGGGTCTAGCTAACGCCGTGACAAAGTAGATCAGCATCAGTACATGCGACGGGTAATTCTCAACGAAAGTAATTTCATAGCGCCATTCAATGAACCGGCACGCGACTTGCGCATTCTAAATAAGCCTCTGTGGCTTTACCAGCGTGACGCGTTAGAACGGCACATTACGGAAGAGCGCGAAGTATTTAGCGGTTTGCTCTTAGACGTCCCGGAAGATGACGTTGAGCAAATTGTGTATCGTGACAACTTGTTCTTTACGCCAGCTTACATCGATGCATTCATGTCAGAAGCTAAGGCGGGCAAGAAAGCGGTGCGCGCTGCATTTTCTATCAAAGACGCTGCGTTTCGCGAACATGCGTTGCCGCTGTCTACAATGTTTGAGCAGTCTTTTGACAACCCAGACATTTACTATGCTGACATGTGGTACTTCCCGCATGGCGTAACCACAGACGTCGAGCCGCTGATTATTGACTCGGACTCGCGTGAAATTGGATATTACTGGGTTCCAAGCTATATGGCTGTCCGTCAAGGTGACATGACGTTTAACGTCCCTTTGCGTGGCTGCTTGTCCATTGAAAGCTGGGTCCATATCTTTATTGCCGATGCTGTATTTGGCCTGTTTGCGCGCGGTGCGCAAGCGGAAGATCGGTTAGCAAAAGACCTCAAGTACATGCTGAAGGTCTTTTGGCGCAGCTTGGTGGAATTCAAGCAAGTGTTGCGCAATTCAGAGTTAGTCACCATTGGTAAAAACTGCTCAATTGACCCAACAGCCATCATCAATGGCCCGTGTGTCATTGGCGACAATGTGTCCATTGGCGCTGGCGCAGTGATTGACAATTCCATCATTGGAAACAACGTAAACATTTCGCAAGGCTGTCAGGTACAGCTGAGCGTCGTGGGCGATGGCTGCTTTATGCCATTTCGGTCAGCCCTATGGATGACCACCCTAATGGAAAACTCGATGGTCGCGCAAAATACGTGTTTGCAAATGTGCGTCGTCGGGCGAAATACGTTCATTGGCGCTGGCAGTACGTTTACGGACTATAACTTGCTACCAAGACCCATTAAGGCCCTTAGTGGTGATGGTACGCTTGAAGATGCCAATCGTGACGTATTGGGTGGCTGTGTCGGGCATAACTGTCGCATTGGTAGCGGGATGATTGTCTATCCGGCCCGTGTTATTGAGTCAGACACAGTGCTGTTTGCCACGCATGAACGCCGTGTCATTGCCCGCAATGTTGACTATGACAACAGTGACCATCATGGCCATGGTGGCGCTGACTTACATCAAAGACTTTATCCGAGAGAAGGCGAGAACATCAACGCATCATGGTAGCAACCGCTTCCGACGCACCTACATTCGCATTTGTTATTCATCCGGTTGATCCGAAAAAGGATGTCAGCCGTAAATTCCCATTGTTGGGCCGGTTTTTACCAGTCCCGCTCATCAATTTCTTTTCGACATTTTTTCCGCCTGTCTACATTTCTGAAATTGACGGGATCCGCTCAGCAGCGACTGGCGAAGAGCTTACTGGTTGGTTTATCGCTTGCCCTTACACGCCAGCCCGCATGCTGTCGTTGCCAGAGCGCGTGGTTTACCGCAAACTGGTGCAAACAGGCCGCAAAGCTGAATCGCTGGGCGCAAAGCTAGTCGGCTTAGGTGCTTTTACCTCGGTCGTTGGAGATGCCGGGCTAACGGTGTCGCAGCAATTAGATGTGCCAGTGACTACCGGTGACTCGTACACGGTGGCCTTAGCTGTCCGTGCAATTGTGTCGGCGGCAGAAAAAATGGATATCCCATTGTCAAATGCGACCGTTGCTGTCGTAGGCGCGGGTGGCTCTATTGGTGCCATTTGTGCTGAAATGTTAGCGAGTCAAGTCAGTCGTTTGATATTGATTGGCCGCACGGAACAAAAACTGCACAGAGTCAAAGAGATGTGCAGTGTAGCGGGTGACGCAACCGTAAAACTCTCCACCAACGTGGAAGATGTTGAGCAAGCACAACTGGTGATTACAGTGACCAGTGCTGTCAATGAACTCATCCAACCGCAGCATTTGCGTCCAGGTACCGTCGTGTGTGATGTAGCCCGCCCCCGTGATGTGTCAGCACGTGTTGCTGCTGAACGGGATGATGTGCTGGTAATTGATGGCGGCATGGTGGATATTCCAGGTGATGTCAACTTCAATTTTGACTTTGGGTTCCCACCTGGCAAAGCCTATGCCTGCATGGCAGAGACCATGATCTTGGCCTTGGAACATCGCTATGAAAATTTCTCAATTGGCAAACAATTGAGTTTAGAAAAAGTGCAAGAAATTGACGCGCTGGCAGAAAAGCATGGCTTTCGGCTCAGCGGCTTTCGCACATTTGGCGCTGCAGTAACCGATGCGCACATTGAAACAATCAAACAAAATGCAGCTCGCACGCTTAACCGCGGCTGGGTTACACCACGTTCCGAAAGTGAACTCGCGTTAGCAAATTAGGCTAGCTTTTAAAGTAGAGTATTGGTACAGGCCACGTAGTGTGGTTGAATAATAAAGATGGTTATGACAGCAACTCAATCCCCGCCCAAAGGAAGTATTCTTACTGTAGAAGATGATCCCGATATTTCGGACATGCTGCGGTTATATTTCTCTGCAATTGGGTATCAGGTTCATGTCGCCCAGCGTGGGCGTGATGGTGTCGAAGCGGCAACCCGTGAAGTCCCAGACTTAGTGTTGCTGGACATCATGCTGCCAGACATTGATGGCTATCAGGTCTGCTCAGAATTGCGTGCGTCAAATCGGACGCGTGACATCCCTGTCATCTTCTTATCTCAGAAAGATAATCAAGAAGACAAGGTTGCCGGTCTTGGCCTTGGGGCCGTCGATTACGTCACTAAACCATTCGACATTGAAGAATTGAAGCTGCGTGCCGAGCGTGTTATTCGACGTAATCGTCAGCGAGGATCAACAAATCCACGCACTGGCTTGCCCGGTCGCCAAGCATTGGAAGACCAAATTCGTGCCCGCAGTGGCGCCTCTGATTGGGCGCTCCTCAATTGTCAGCTTGAACACTATGGCCCGTTTGTAGACAAATACGGGTTTGTGGCGGGCGATCAGGTGCTGCGGCATGCGGCCCAACTTATGCAGTCGGCGCTGACCCAAATGGGAAGTCCCGAAGACTTTGTGGCTCATACCGACGACAGTGAATTTACGTTGCTCATTCATGATGATCGACGATTGCAGAAAATTTCAAAAGAAATTTATACGCAATTTCAAAAGACAGTTAATGCACACTATTCCTTTTGGGATCGTGAGCAAGGGTACATTGTGACCCATACGTCAGACGGTGCGGAAATCAAAGTACCGTTGATGAAGATCGCGATTCGGGCCATGCGGCCAAAGTCGCGCTAATTTCGTATTGGTAATCTACAGTAGGTCAAGTACGTAATTGCGCTTTACTGACTGCTGTATGAATAGGATTTTTGAAGCGCTAGCTTCTTAATTGGTCATCGCCTGCATAAGCATGTGGTTTGTGCAGAGGCGATGCATTTTGTTGTATTTACACGGAGATGTTTTATGCATAAAGGTCGAATACTGGTTGTAGAAGACGAGTTTGATATCGCCAATATGCTCAAAATCTATTTCAAAAGCCAAGGCTATGAAGTAGATCTTGCAGGCCGCGGCACGGAAGCGCTTGAAAT
Organism: Anaerolineales bacterium; assembly: GCA_020630225.1. GTDB lineage: Bacteria > Chloroflexota > Anaerolineae > Anaerolineales > UBA6668 > JAHDIM01. The sequence goes on from JAHDBS010000078.1 coordinate 5,332, forward strand.
GACGCGCAAACGGCTGCCGAATTTGATTCTGCTAGACATCATGATGCCGGACATGGACGGCTATGAAGTCTGCAAGCGCTTGCGCACCACCAACCGCACAAAGCATATCCCAATTATTTTTCTGACTCAGAAAGATGATCGTAGCGACAAAATTGCAGGGTTAGAACTTGGTGCAGATGACTTTGTGACAAAGCCATTTGACATTGAAGAACTCAAGCTGCGTGTCAATAACACCATCCGTCTCTCGCAAGAAAATAATCAGCGCGATCCCCGTTCAGGGTTGCCCGCTGGCAAAATGATCGAAGAACAGTTGCGTGCACTAATGCGCCGCGACAACTGGGCTTACTTAGACATCAAAATTGATAACTTTGATCCATTCAAAGAAAAGTATGGGTACGTTGCTGCCAATGAACTAATGCGTTCAATGCGCATGTTGCTCGCGGAAATTCTAGAAGCAGCTGGCACAGAAGATGACTTTGTTGGTCATCCGGGCGGTGAGAACTTTGTTCTGATTACGACTGTTGCAGCTGCCCCTAAAATTGAGGCTATGCTGCGTAAACGCTTCTTAGAGACAGCCCAACTTCACTACTCCTTTGAAGACAAAGAATCGGGTGGCATTGTGATTGGTAACTTGCACATCCCGTTTATGCGCCTTTCCATTGGGACCGTCTCACCTCAGCCTGGTATGTGGATTTCTGACATTCGTGAAATTACAGAGCTAGGCGCTGAGAAACGCCGCGCAGATCGCTAAATTTGTTTGAATCCTAAATTGCTATCACAGTAGCAATGCCAAGGATTTCAATCGTTATGTCTACCCCTCTGTCTTACACCACTGAAACAGACATTAGTCAGCTTTCAGACCCTGCAATTGTGGTCGAAGCTGGCGGTCGTTTGATTCAGGCCAACGCTGGTGCGCGGGCGCTATTTCGGATTCGAAATGGCAAGCTCAATTTGCAGCACCTTAGCGCGATGGCAAAGCCAGAGATTAAATTCTTAGAACTCTTTACTAAGGCTGGTCAAACAACCTTACAGATTGCTGGCCAAAGTGTTGACGCAATTTCAATCCCTATTTCCGACTCTGACGCCCGGCGCCACCTAGCACTGTTCCGTCATCAAACGGCAGAAGTTGTCAGCGTGAATGGCAACACCGCCATGCTTGCGAATACGGCGCCGCTGGTTGCGCCTAATGTGGCATTTCCCATGCTTTCCTCTGAGTTGCAGTTAGAAAGCGAAGATTTAGAGTCAAGCGAAACAATTTACGCTGTGCTGACCAAATTCTTGGCAGAAAAGCTCAATGCTGAACAGTGTGCTGTTTTGCACCACGATAAACGACGTGACATTTTCTATGGACATGCACCTTTGTATGGTCTACCAGAAATGATCTCCGAGCTCTATCGGTTTTCCATTGGCAGTGTAGACCATGGTCAAGGCTGTCAAAATAACGTTTGGTTTACGAACGACTTGGCCACAAGCGGCGCAATTGATTGGTTCAATATGCGCAACCTCATGAATACCGCCGGTATTCGAAACACAATGTTGGTGAGCTTGGCAAGTTGGGGAGACCGCGTAGGGGCTATTCAGCTGTCGAATAAGCAAGATGGTGCGGACTTCACAATGGAAGACGCGGCTTATTTACGACATATTGCGCCTGAAATATCAGCCCTAATGCTACGCGCGCACACCATTGATTGGGAAACCGAGCGGAAAGTGCGCTGGGACGTGTTGGAGCTCATCAAGCTGATTGCGGAAAGTGAAATGAAGCAGTCAGAAACAATTCCAGAAATCTTGCAGCTAGCAGCAGACACGTTAGGTGCAAATAGCGTGGCTCTCTTGACCTTAGACAATGCGCGCGGTTGTCTACAGACACTGCCATATAGCGTTATCTCTGATTTCTCTCAAGATCCCATCCAGATCGACGCCTCTGCGCAAGATTTCCATCGCACAGTGGCGATGTCAGGTGACGCGTTCCATTCTGATGATGCTGCCAACGATGTGCGCATTTTGCCGCTGTATCGGAAGTATCAACTTGAGCATAACGTGCGTAGCACTGCGAATGTGGCAGTTAAAGTTGGTGAACAAAATCTAGGCGAGCTATGGTTTGGGAATACCCACCGCTATGGCATCAAGCAAGATGATTTGCGGTTCTGTAAGCTGGTGGCCTTGTACATTGGCCACATCCTAGTCAAGCAAACCAGCTTGGATGATAACGAACAGCACCTAAAAGAACGGGTAGATCAACTCAGTGTTTTAGTGCGTGTTTCGCGTCAGCTAAACCAAACCTTAGATCTGGCTGATGTCTTAGAAATTGTTGACTTAGAAGCTCAAAAAGTCTCCGGGATTTCTGCTGTCAATGTGGAAATGCTAGACCTCGACTCCATGGATTGGTTCGATATTCCTAGCACGCCACACACAGAGCAGCTTAACGATGTTGAAGACTTCAAGCGCCGCGTTTCGCTCTCAAATGAGACGATGATTGTCGACCGGGCAATTACGCCATTCGATGCTGCTGAAAATGTGAGCGCGATGCTTATCGCCCCGATTGTGAATCAAGAGGTTTCCATTGGGCTCATTACGATGGCGGGTGAAAATGTCGCGACATTTACGCCATCTGTCATTGAATACATAGAAACGCTTGCGTCGCAGGCGTCTAGTGCAATAGGCAATGCAACGCGCTATGAAGACCAAGTAGTCCGCAGTCAGTTGCTGCGTGCACGTGCCGACCAGCTAAGCCAGCTGTTGCAAATTTCGAGCGCTGTCCGCTCAGATGCGCCGTTGAAAACCAGCTTGGAACAGATTGCATATGGTGTGCAAGAGTCGGCTGGCTTCAATACGGTCATCATCAGCGTGATTGCGCAAGATACTGGCGAACTGCACCATATGGCGGCAGTCGGGTTGCCAATTTCCACGTTCAATACAATTCAGTCTTATACGCTGCCTTGGATGCGCGTAGAAGAGCTAGCAATTGTGCCAGAAAACCGCGTTAGTAACTCATACTTTTTACGCGGTGATGTGTCTGCACGGAATGAGTTGTTGGGGGTTGAATTCTCAGCAGGTCGACATACAAATGACACGTCTAAGCTTGACCAATGGCAATCTGGTGATCTGCTGATGGTGCCGCTGGTTGGGAGCGCAGGGGAACACTTGGGTGCCATGATCTTGTTTGACCCGCTAGATCATAAAGTGCCCGTTCTGACGACCATTCAAGTGCTAGAAATTTTCGGGAACCAAGCTGTACTTGGGATTGAAAATACGCGTTTGTTTGCGGCAGCAGAGCGCCGTGCTGCAGAACTAGAAGATAGTCTGACCTCACTGGCTGACCAAGAGCGGCGGGTCAGTGAGCTAAACGAAAATTTGAATCTGTTGGTGAGTGAACGCACTGCAGACCTTGAGCGTGAACGTGACTTGAACGCCACGTTGCTGCGCATCAATACAGAATTGTCATCAAGCTTGGATTTGGATGATGTATTGGCGCGCGGGTTGCAGCTAGTCAACCAGTCCTTGAATGGTGATCAGGGGATTTTGCTGCAGACCGACTTAGCAACTGATCAGCTAAATATCCGCTGTAGCATTGGGGATGTTGCCAAACTCCCCCGTGACAATGCGATTGTGTTTGCCGACGAAGAAGGTGGGCTAATTACAGAATTAGTCGAGCAGCGTACGAGCCTGATTATTGGTGACCTGAGTCTAGAAGAACGCCCAATTCCCTTAGAAAACATTGGGGACTATCAGTCATTGTTGGCAGCGCCATTGTCGACTGGTGAAGAAGCGCTTGGTGCGCTCATCTTTCTAAGTCGAAAGAAAAATGCGTTCAATGATGACCAGCTGCAACTCGTGGCAGCTGCTGCGAACCAAGTTGCATCAGCTATTAATAATTCTGCACTTTATAGCCTGATCCGTGACCAAGCAGAACGGCTGGGGTCTATGTTGCGGACGCAACAAATTGAAGCCTCGAAAAGTCGCGCAATTTTGGAAGCAGTTGCGGACGGCGTTATGGTGGCCGACCAATACGGCAGTGTTATCCTCTTCAATCGCTCTGCTGAGCACATTCTACGGTTGAGCCGCCCGCAAATTATTGGGCACCCGGTCGAAGAATTCCTTGGTCTGTATGGCTCAGCCGGCAAGAATTGGATCGAGACAATTGAGCGGTGGAATAAGGACGCAAGCAACTATCAGCCAGGAGATTTCATGGTTGAGCGCTTGTATCTGGATGATGCGCGGGTAGTCTCGGTACACTTAGCACCAGTGATTGATAAAAACGGTGTTTTCATCGGGTCGGTTTCGCTCTTCCGTGACATTACGCGTGAAGTAGAAGTGGACCGATTGAAGACAGAATTTGTGGCAACGGTAAGCCATGAATTGCGGACACCTATGACGGCCATCAAGGGCTATGTTGACCTGATGTTGATGGGAGCGACCGGCAGCTTGTCTGACAAGCAAGTCGAGTTCCTCAATACGGTCAAGTCCAATGCTGACCGACTCAAGATGCTTGTAGAAGATCTGCTTGATATCTCGCGCATGGAAAGTGGCAAGGTTACGCTCAACAAAGAGCTCGTCCAAATTCCAGCGGTTGTCGAGGAAGTCGCGAAAAATCTGCAAGCCCGGATTTCTAGTGGTGGCAAACCTGCTGAAGTCATTGTGGATGTACCAGAAGACTTGCCAGCTATGATTGGCGACAAAGGTCGGCTGACGCAAGTATTTACAAACTTGATGGATAACGCTTATGCGTATTCACCAGATAATTGCACGATTACAGTCAAAGCCCACAGCACCCCCGGTGCTATTCAAGTGGATGTAATTGACACTGGTATCGGGCTGTCGCAAGAAGAACAAAATCGCATTTTTGACCGTTTCTTCCGTGGGGAAGATTCGTTAGTGCTCGGCTCAGCGGGAACTGGGCTAGGTCTTAGCATTGTGCAGCGTCTCGTTGAAATGCATGAAGGCCACATATGGGCCACCAGTGAGGGCCGGGGGCATGGGAGTACGTTCAGCGTATTGCTACCGACCATTGAGGAAACAGGAGAACTTGTTATTACGTCAGACGCTGGGAGTAGCGGCGCGTAGTACTTGGAGGCGTATGGCGAAAATATTAATCGCAGAAGATGAACCGGATATCCGCGCACTTGTAAAGTTTGCGTTGGAATATGCTGGCCACGAAATTGTCCAAGCTGAGGACGGCATGCAAGCTATTGAAATGGCGCGCAAAGCAAAGCCAGAATTGGTGCTAATGGACGTTCGGATGCCAAAGATGAACGGTTTAGAAGCCTGCGCAGAAATGAAAGCAGATAATGAGCTGAAAGACACCCCTGTTGTGTTCTTGTCTGCGCATGGTCAAGAAATTGAAGTCAAACATGGAATGGATGCTGGTGCAACAGCATACATCTTTAAGCCCTTTGCCCCTGACGTCTTAATTGCACGAGTCAGTGAAATTTTAGAAGGGGAAGCCTAGGTAACGAATTAGTTTGTTAGGATGTGTGCGCGTTAGTGACTGTGTGGCAAATTCGTCGCATTAACGGGCTAGCAATCTATCCAACGAATGGATCATCATGAGCGCAATTGTTGTTAATAACGAGATCGTGCATTACGAGGTGTTGGGCCGTGGCCCAGGCATCGTATTTTTGCATGGTTGGTTAGGCTCATGGCGTTACTGGGTGCGTACCATGCAAGCGGTTAGCTCTCGCTATCGCTGTTATGCAGTCGATCTGTGGGGCTTTGGTGATACCAGCCACCGCCCACCAACTGAATACACCTTAGATGCACAAGCGGAGCTTGTCCGTGAATTTTTAGACGCCCTTGGCGTTGCGAAGGTCGCCATCGTTGGTCATGGATTAGGCTCTGCTGTCGCACTGCGCTTTGCGGCGCAGAACCCAGACTACGTCGCCCGCACGATGTGCATTAGCATGCCGCTAGCAGGCGCAACAATTAACCCAAGGATGAAGCAAAGTAGCCTCAACGATGCGAATACTTGGTTGGCAAATGGACACCGTGAAGTGTTTGATGAAACCTCGCGGCTAGACCCGCAAGCATTTACTGCTTCAATGCAGGACTTCGAAAACATTGACTTGCGTCGGGATCTAGTGACGGCTGCTCAGCCTACGTTGCTGGTGCATGGGGAAGCAGATCAGGCAATTGCTGCACCGCGTAGTTCTTGGCTGCCGGGCGATGATTTCAATCATGTTCATCGGGTGCTAATTCCTGAACTTGGGCACTTCCCAATGTTGGAAGACCCAACAAAATTCAATCGTCTATTGTTAGATTTCCTCACTTCAGCACCAGATGAACTGGAATCGCTGACGCTCAAAGAAGAGTGGAAACGCCGCGTCCGCTAACGGGTGCTTCGCTATTTAGCTACTGTAATCGTCTAATTGAATACGCTTTGGTAACATGCTGCTATGCATGCTATTTGGTCGTTAATAACGCGTCTTACCTTGCTGATGACAGCGGGGTGTTTGTTGGCTAGCTGTCAATCCACAGCTGAGCCGGATGTTGCAATTCCAGCGGAGCTAAACGACCTAATTCGCTTCGAAGACAAAATGGCGTTAGCAGGGGACCTTGAAAATATTCGCGATGTGACGAATCAAGCGAACGCCGATTGGTGGCTTAGCTATGAGCGCCAAGTACAGTCATTTCGCCCAGTAGCGCCCCCAGTGCCACATGCTGCGCTTATTGCTGACACGGCACACGCGGTTGCATTCTCACAGCGTGATGGTAATGCCACTGCCACCGTTGCGCGTGAGTATCAGCTGCCAACAAGCGGTGAAATAGCGCTGTTCTCATTAACGCAACAATATCAACAGGCAGATGAAAGTTGGCTGCGTCAGCCGCCGCCTCTAAATCTAGGCTTTCCTACGCTGACAGAAACAAGTGCGCTGCGCGCTATTTATTTTCCTCAAGACGCAGCGCTCTTTGAACTTATTCTCCCGGAATTATCTGCAGATATTGAAACGGCGTGTAACCAATGGCAATCCATTGCAGGGCAAGCTGTGTGTTTAATGCCGATCAATGTGTTTTTGACAACAAATCCGCTCGATTTACTAGCCGACCCACGGCAGCAGCAGATTGCGTCGTTGCCAAGTGATATTGTTGCGAATCTTTCCATTCCAGCAGAAATGCCGTTCTTACATATTCCCTCTGTTTCTCTAGTCGGAGCGCCGTTAGACGAAACCGCCGAACGCTGGTGGCGACAGGGGTTAGTCAATCAAATTTTATCTGCCCAGCTAAATGCGCAACCGTTATTACCTGCGCAGCGCGATGCTTATTTTGCTGAAATTTCAGAATTGGTTGGTGCCCAGTCAGCGGCCGTTGATTTTGCTGGTGGCGGCAATCTGCAGGGCAACGTGCAATTAGCCGTATTGCCAACGCTTACACCGCGTCCAACGCCATTACCAACACCGCGTAGCTATGTAGTGCAATCTGGCGATACATTGGGTGGCATCGCCACTATATTTGGGTTGACCACTGCTGAATTGATGTCTTGGAACCAAGAAATTGAAGGTGAGTTGATTTCAGTTGGCATGGAGTTACGTGTGCCAGCAATTGGTGCACCCACCGCAACGCCATTCCCCACTCAAACGCCAGTACCTACGTGGACACCCATCCCACCGGGCACAATTACAGTGCATACAGTTGCAGAAGGGGAAACGCTACTAGGCATTGCGCTCCGGTACAGTAGCACCGTCGAAGCCATTATGGATGAGAATGGGTTGGCAAGTGAGACGTTTATCAGCTTGGGTGCTGAAATTCGTGTGCCAATGAATATTGCAGATCAGATAGAAGAGTAAGGGTATGCTGAATGTGCGGTTACAACAACACGCTAAGCCCGCCGCCCACTATTGCCCCAACAAACGTTGCCAGAAAATTGACCCAGTCATTGTTCATCCACGCTGCGCCGCTAGTTTGTGTAGTCGGTGTGCCGCAGCTATGAACTGGATGTTGCTCTGTTTCTAACTGGCAAGTTTCACAAAAGTAAGTTGCTTGTACCGTGGCGCCAAGCCAAGAGTCGCTTAGTGCGCCAACAAGGCCGCCAATTGCTATTGCCAAAACACTCAAAATATTAAAGGACCCCAGAAGTTGAGCCACAAGCCCAATCAGTAGTGCGCCAAGAAATGAAGCGGTTGTACCCCAGACCGTGACCCCACCAGATGTGCCTGTAGTAACTGTTTGGCTTAGATTGGTAATTAGTCGCGGCGTTTGTGTGGCGAGCGTGCCTAGTTCGGTTGCCCAAGTGTCTGCGTTAGCAGTGGCATAAGCTGCCGCAAATGCTACCCAATAGATTGGATTATCAGTCAGTCCCCAAGCTGTAATAGCAATTGCAGCCATTCCGCCATTTGCCATGGTTTGCCAAAAGTCGCGCGTTGAGCCTTTGCTGAATTTTTCAGCAACAGCGTGTTTGCGTTTTGCTTTAAATTTGGAGAGTGCGCTAGAGGAAATGAAGAAGGCGAGCAGAACAGCAGAGCCAGCAAGTCCGCCAAAGCCAAAGGTGAGCGTCCCGAGTACAGTTGCCCCAAATGCTCCCGATAGCGACAAGCTTTTGCGCCAGTATGCTAACCCGCCAATGAGGGCAGCAAGTGCAAATGCGATTAGAAAGCGTTGGGCTAGAGGCATTTGACTGTTTATGTCACTAAAACAGCAGGCGTCCCGCTGCAATCCATAGTAAAACCGCAGTGACAATTGCGCTCAGCCAGACGATGTAGGCTAGAAATTTGGCATCATGTCGCCAATGCAGCCAAATTCCTAACGGTGTTGTGATAATCCAAGCGAATAATCCAACGATTGCTAAGTTGTAGAGATTGTTAGGCGCGCCAGATTTGAGTACATTGGCAGAAGCATCAAAAGTAATTGGAATAGATGTGAGCGCGGGGTCCATTAGCAAGGCCGTTGCAATCAGCAAGCTCAGAGACAGTAGTAATCCAGTGCCAATGAGGGCCAATGTAGGAATTTCGCGCAAAAAAGCGGGTAAATTACTCTTTGGGGTTTCTGACTTGGTTGACGAGTCGGTTTCTTCTGCTTCAGAAGAGATTTCCTCTACTTCCTCTGCCGAGTCTTCACTGTCTTGTGAATCAATATGTTCATCGACCTTTGCCTCATCCTCATCTGGCGATGCTGGATCGATTAATTCGTCTTCAAGTTGTGGAAGATCTTGATCATCACTCATGGGCGTAATTATAGTAGAGACTTGATTACGAAGCGTGTGCCTATGAAGAACATAATGACTCTTAGAAACACCCTCCTTTTTCAACCAATGACTCGCCTTTTTTGGGGTATGTGATAATATTCACAATCATAGGCGATA
>JAHDBS010000079.1:0-3699 GCA_020630225.1 Anaerolineales bacterium
ACTGTCGTAGAACCAACGCCAACTGAAGAAGTTCAAACCGTTGCGCAAAGTGCTGCTAGTGATGACTCTGCCCCAGAGGCAACGCCAACTAATACAGAAACGCCAACTGCAACGCCAACGCCTAGTTTGACGCCAACGCCAACGCGGACGAATACGCCTACGCCGACATTTACTGCAACACCGTTGCCGACAAGCACATCAACACCAACGAATACGCCAACACCAACGTTGACTCCAACGCCAACGAACTCGCCGACGCCAACGAATACGCCGGCACCAACGCCGACTCCAACGCTCGCGTTGCAAGATCAACAGTTGGTTGAGTTTACGCAGTTGCTACTTGATGATGTAAATGACTTGCGACGCCGGAATGGAGCATCTACGCTCATTCGCGACAATACATTGATGAATGCTGCCCAACAGCGCGCTGAAGACATGGGGTCTCGTAACTACCTGAGCCCAGTTGATCCCTCAACGGGGCAGTCTGCAATTGCAGGCATTCTGCAGGTGTCACAGTATGGAACAATGGTCGATATTGTCTTTGCTGGACCGTCTGACGTTTCAATTGATAGCTTGCCAGATTATGTGATTGATAAGTGGCAAGAATCGTCTACAACGTTCCAAGATCTAATCTCGAATGATTACAACTATCACGGGTTAGGTGTTGTCCGGGACTTGTCTTGTGGTGACCTTGCGGACGGCAATAACCAAGCTATTTGTTGGCGGATTTCAATGGTTTACTCATCAAAGCTACCGTAATCAGATAAAGCCCAGCGCTAAATAGTATTCATACACTAATCAGAAATCCTTCCAAGTATATTGGAAGGATTTTTTGCTTATATTTGAAATAATTCAAAAAATATTTTTATTTCTTAATTGTTTATTTGTTTTGCGTAATAAAAATGTTAGTATGTAGTTATATCGTAATTGTGAATAGTAATGTGCTTCAGGTCTAAGACTTGCAAATATAGTTAATCAAAATTAGTTGGCGATCTTGAATTAGCGCATCACAATCTTGAATATTTAGCTTACAGGCTGTCGGAGGCCATTTATGTATCGGAATAGGGTAAATCAGCTTCATCCAACTCGGGCTGTCTCACGTTGGGTAATACGAACCTTAGGGGTATTTAGTTTTCTTGTTATTTCGGGGAGTTTTGTTAATCCTGTAATGGCTGCCACGCTTACCGTTTGTAGTGCTGGAGCTGACCATACGACAATTAGTGCTGCGGTGACAGCAGCTTCAGACGGGGATATTATTTCGCTTTGTGCGGAAACATTTACTCCAGCAGCTACGATTACCGTAGATAAAAGCCTTACTTTCGCAGGGACCATTACGACAGCAACCAATACGTTGGGCACAACCATTGATGGTGCAACCGCTGGTAAATTGTTCAACGTTAGTGGTGCAGGGACTAAAACAGTTTCTTTTACAAGCTTAGTCATCACTAATGCTAGTAGCGCAACCGATGGCGGCGCAATTGCTATTTCTGATGATGAAGAAGTCACCTTGTCTTATGTAGAAATTACATCAAGCAATGCGACTGGCTCACCGGCTAATGGTGGTGCGATTGCAGTAAGTGGCAGCGCTGACCTAACAATTTACAACTCTCTATTCAACAGTAATACGACAACAGATGGCGCTGGTGGGGCGCTGTATTTTGCCTCTACTGGTGCATTGCTCATTAATAACTCAACTATCACTGCTAATACTGCTGGTGACAGCGATGCTGATGGCGACGGCGATGGTGGCGGGATTGCTATTGCGTCTGGTGCTGGATCAATTACGATCGATCACATGACATTGGCAAATAATACGGCATCGGATGATGGCGGTAATTATTTTGATGGTGGTTCAACGTCTTCTACTGTGACGCGCTCAATTATTGGCGGGGGGACGTCAACAGACACTGCAAACGAAGACTGTTCTGCAACAATCACGGGGGCTTTTGATTATTCTTGGCTTGATGATGCCACAGGCTGTACTCGCTCAGGGACAACAACTGGTCAGCAAACTGGTTCTCCGATTGCATTAAATGCACTCGCTCAGAACAATGGTCTGACGCGTAGCCATGCCCCAACAACAGCAGGCGCGCTTGATGTAGCCAGTGCTTGTGGCACTGTTACTGCTGATCAACGCGGTAAATCGCGGCCATTCAACACCAACTGTGATTTAGGAGCAATTGAATTGCAGCCTGAAATCGGGGTGAGCTTCGGCGCACAAGCGCTAACGTCATCTGACGCCGCGTCAACAACCAACGGGACCGATTATGGCTCACAGGCATTTGGCTCTGCTAACGTGTCACGCACGTTCACGATTGCAAACACAGGCAATGCAAACCTAACATTTGGTGGCACTAGCTACACGCTGTCTGACCCGAGCTCTGCTTTCAATGTGACAACCAGCCCTGCTTCAGCATCTACGCTTGCTGGTCCAGCTGGAACAACTAACCTTATTGTTGAATTCAGAAACAATACGCTTGGGTTTGGTACCTATAACGCGACATTGACCCTCAATAGCGACGATGCAGACGAAGGCTCTTTTGTAATCAATCTAACAGGTAGTGTGATCAACGCTGAGCTTGACGTTTATGGGAATGCAGGCCAAGCAGATGCAATCGCCGATGGTGATGTAACACCAGCAACTGCTGACAATACTGACTTTGGCTCTACGACCTTAGGTGCTGATGTAACGAAGACGTTCTATCTACATAATTCTGGGAGTACAGCGCTGACAGTAAATCCTGCAATTACTGTGAGTGGGGCTGCCTTTACCATTGAAAGCCCAATAACATTCCCGCAGACTGTGCTTGGTGGCAATGAACTTCAGCTGCAAGTCAAGCTTGACACTTCAGTGGGGGCTGGGACATATACGGAAACGGTCACCATCAATAGTGATGATCTTGATGAAAACCCATACACCTTCAATGTAACTGGTACGGTAACGGCGCCAGAAATTGATGTAGATCGAAGTGGCTCAGTTGCAAGTGGCAGCACTGTAAACTTGGGGACAGTGACTTCACCTCAAACCATCACATTTGCAATTGAAAATGATGCAGCAGCGACAGGTGATCTCACAATTGCCTCTTCGGCATTGACAACTGGAACAGACTATACAATCACGACTACACCAACGTCTCCAGTCGCACCGAATGCTTCCACAAATCTGGTTATCACGCTCAATACAACAGATGTTGGGACGATTACCGATACGCTAACGATTACGAATAACGACAGCGATGAAGGCGCTTATGTCATCAACTTACAGGCGACCATTACTGGGCCAGAGTTGGACATTACGGGTAACGCTGTAGAAATTGTCAATAACGACACTACACCAGCAACAGCGGATGACACAGATTTTGGGTCGTTTGCGCCGGGCGCCGCTGCAACAACGAAGACCTATACGCTCACTAATAATGGGACCTCAAATCTGACAATCACCTCTATTGCACTAGGGACACCAGCGGGAACCAATTTCACGCTAGATCCTGCAAGTGCGTTGCCGGGAACGCCATTTACGATTGCTGCTTCCGGAACGCAGACGGTTGTTGTTGAATTTGATCCTTCAGGTGTGGCGACAGCGGGTGTCTTTACTAATACCATCGTGGTTGACACTGATGATGCTAACGAAGACCCCTATACGTTTACGATCCAAGCGCAAACCACCAATGCCGATCCTGATGTGCAGGAAAGCGCTAC
>JAHDBS010000079.1:3799-14607 GCA_020630225.1 Anaerolineales bacterium
GCTGCTGGCGCCTCAACGACTTTTGTTGTTGACTTAGCAACTAACTTGCCAGGGTCATTCAATGGCTGGATTACGATGGATACGAACGCTGTCGGCACCGAATCAGTCTATTGTTTTGGCGTTGAAGGGGTTGTTGATGTTGCAGAGGCAAATGTACAGGGTGCTGGCAATAACATTGCAGACGGTGACACAACACCTACGACCATAGATGATACTGACTTTGGCACAACAGCTGTCGGCACAACGGTTACAAAGACCTTTACTGTGCAAAATACAGCGACCGGGGCTGCCAGCTTATCGTTGTCTGGTTTGTCAGTTCCAACTGGATTTAGCGTTGCTTCTTCGTTTGCATCTACGTCTGTAGCGGCAGGTGGTAACACCACATTCCAAGTGCAACTCGATGCGACCGATGGTGGAACTTATACAGGGGATGTGCAATTTGTCACCAATGACCCTGATGAAAATCCATATAACTTCCAAATTACTGGCGTTGTAGATGCCCCAGAAGTCGTTGCCTATGGCAATAGCGTTGAAATTACAGATGGCGATACTACGCCAGCAACAGCCGACAATACGGACATGGGGACGAGCACAACTGGTAGCACGATTACCCAAACCTACACGGTGACAAATAGCGGGACACAACCATTGACCCTGTCTAACTTAGCCGTGACGGGCACTGGCTTCTCTGTTGCAACTGGATTTGGTTCCTCAACACTTGGTCCGGGCGCCAGTACAACGTTCCAAATTGCGGCGACTAGCGCGTCTGCAACCACAATCACAGGCGCGGTCTCATTTGATACAACAGATGCGAATGAGGCAACGTATAACTTCAACTTACAAGCAGCATTTGGTGTGTCGCCAACTGCAACCCCAACGCCTGGGTCACCATCTAGCAGCTTTAGTGGCTCTGGTACAACGGATGGATCAGGGTGTTACCTGATCAATGGGTTGGCAGGCTGTGTGTATGACAATGCTAGCGGCGTGAATTACGCAACAGGTGGCAACCATTTTGGGTCAGGCGTGACAATCAACGTGACTGGACACCAGTTCTGTATCAGCTTGCCAGTTGGGTATGTCATTAGCGGATATACGCTCAATCAGTCAGCGTCGAATTTTACTGCCGGACAGTCTTGTTACAACTGGGCATGGCCGACCTATCGTTTAGATTTCGGGATTGTGGCGTCATCTGCGGCGACTGCAACGCCGACATCAACTGCGACTGCTACACCTACTGGTACGCTGACACCAACGCCAACTGGGACGCTAACGCCAACGGCTACCAATACTCCAGTTGCGCCAGCAGCGACTGCAACCCCAACGCTGGCGGCTAATGAAATCTTTGCAGCACTGGATGCAAGTGGCTGTTGGGATGCACATGAACTCCGCGGCTGTATTTATAACAATGGCAATGGTGGTAATGTAGCAACAGGTGGCAATCAAGTGACCTCAGGGGTAACTGTTCGGATCAACACCGCAACAGATACCTATTGTGTGGATCTTCCAAATGAGTTTTATGTCATCAGTGGCTATACAGTGAACCAAGATGCGTCACGCTTTACTGCTGGTCAGAACTGTTTCACACCGGGTGGATTAGACTATCGCGTAGACTTTGGGGTCTTGAATGCGCCAACGCCGACAGCAACTTTGACGAGTACGCCAACAAATACGTCAACACCAACGCCTACGGGCACACTGACACCGACGGCTACACCAACGCCAACCGGAACGCTGACAGCGACACCAACTGTAGATCCAAATGCAACAGCAACGCCAACCGGAACGCTAACGGCAACGCCTACAGTTGATCCAAATGCAACCGCGACGCCGACAGTTGATCCGAATGCGACTGCAACGCCCACAATCAATGCGACTGCATTGTTCTTGAATAACCTAACGTTGACACCGAATGCTGGGTCAACGGCCACACCGACGCCTAGCGCTAACGTACAAGCTGCAACGATTACATCGGCTGGTGGCACTATGGCTTGTCTTGGTGAGGTCACCTTGAATATCCCAGCGAATTCAGTGACGCAAGATTCAATTTTCTACTGCCAACCGCAGAGTATTCCAGTGAATTCGAACGCTCCGACTGGGTTCCGCTACGTACGCACCATTGTTGACCTTTGGGTCAATACGGGGCAAACGCAGTTCCCACAAAACTTGACGGTTTGTTTGAACTACACTGCCAATGATGTTGCGCAAGCGGGTGGCGATGTAAACAGCTTACGCGTTGGTTATTTTGATAACGCCCAAAGCCAGTGGATCGCGTTGGACAACCCAACAAATAGCAGTACCCAAATTTGTGGATCAACCGATCACTTCACTAACTTTGGGTTGATGACTGTGACCCCTACACGTCTGCCAACGACTGGGGATGACAATTGGAATGAGTTCGCAGTTGGGCTGATCTTAGCAGCCGTGCTAGCTGGTGGGGTGGTGCTTTACCGTAAACGCACTCTGGTGGACACTGCTCAATAATGCGCTATCGTGTTTTGATTGCAATTGCGGCTCTTACGAGTGCTGGCATTGCTTGCAACGCTGCTAGTCTGTTGACCAGCGAGGAGCCAGTCGTGATTGATGCCAACGCAACAATTGCGGCACATGCGACAAATAAGCCTGTTGAAGTTGCCGCGCCCGAAACTGAAGCAACTTTGCTACCCACCTCTGAAGCTGTGGAAGATGAAGCAGAAACAGTCGACCGCTTACAAATGGTTGATTCAATTGTGGCTACCCCTATGGTGGTGGCCACAATTAGTGCTCAAACTGCAGTCCCTACTGGGAATGACGTTCGCACCGCTGAACAAGACGACAGCAGCGCAGCACCACCAACTGAAATGCAGGCGCTTGCTGAAACTGTCTTTGGTGATAATTTGCCAGTCAAGCTTGAAATTACAACGTTGGACGTCGCAACAGATGTTATTGCAGTCGGGTGGCGAACATCAGCGGAAGGTGTACAGTGGGACTCGCCCAAGAATGCGGCTGGTTTTGTAATCAACAGCGCTGCCCCGGGTAATGTTGGGAATACTGTGATCTATGGACACAACAACATTGAGGGGGAAGTCTTCAAAAATCTTAGCGATGTTGAAGCCGGTGATGAGATCAAGCTGACTGCCGAAGACGGTACGGTTTACTTGTATGAGGTTGAAGAAGTGGTGCGCTTTCAAGAGCAAGGCATTACTGCTGACCAACGCTTAGAACATCTCTCGTATTTTGATCCAACGCAAGATCAACGCTTAACGTTACTTACCTGCTGGCCCTACACGGGGAATTCTCACCGTGTTGCAGTAGTGGCTAAGCCAACAAGCTAACAAATCTTAGTATAACTTTGCCATAAGAAAAACGGCTGATGCGTCTAATAACGCACCAGTCGTTTTTTGTTTTAAGATGGGTGTGATGGCTATGCCAATGTAGGTGATACAAACATACTTTGCTGGGCTGCCCGCAGAACTTGATTATTAAGATCGCCATAAAGCCACTGTGATAGCTTATTGCTTACTTGCGTGCCCATTGCCACTAAATCAAACTCTTTTTTGGCGGCGACATTAGCAATCAGTGCCGTCGATTGCCCAGTCTCACGTCTAATATTGATGGGTACTGAGGTGTTATATTGTGCTCGAATTTCCTCGAGATAATTTGACCAGCGTTGCTGACCTAGCCGCTCTGCAAACGCTGTGTCAGTCTCTTCAAGCTGTCTCAGTGCTTGTTTCTGTCCAGAGCCTAGCGTTGGGGCTACGTGAAGCAGGGTCACTTCAGCGTTTGTGATTTCAGCAAGCGCTAACGCCTTCGGGAGCGCAGGTTGGGTTACCTTGCTAATATCAAGCGGCACCAGAATTCGCTTGAGGTCCGTTTTTTCTCGGACAACGTAGATCGGTGTAGGGTGCTCATGCAATAGCTGACGTGTGACGCTGCCGGAGAAGTATTTCCGCAAGCCGGTCTTGTTGTGTTTAGTCAGAATGATGAGGTCTTTATTGTCTGCTTGTGCCTGTAATCGAATAGCACTTGCTGGATCTCCAGCAACCACCTTTGTGTCAATTCTTGGTCCTAATAAGTTCTGGTCACAGCACACCTGAGCAAAATATTGATTAGCATTGCGTCTGGCCTGCTCCACTGCACGTGACGCTTTCAGTCGCTGATATTGCGAGCCAATGGGGCGCGTATAAGCGTCTGCCTCAAGCACGGTTAGCAAAGTCAATGTTGCTGTCTTGGAGTTAGACAAAATTTGAGCAGCCACTGGCAGCGATAGTTCGGATGTAGATGACCCATCTAGCGGGACTAAAACGCGATTGAACATAGTGCTCCTTGAACTTAGGAATTCAATTTACATCTTATCGCTTTGCCTCTTCACCAAACATCAGAACTGTCATAGAAATAAATTGGATTTGTCACATCCAGAAGTGACAATAGTTTTAGATTGAATCAAAAACGGCCTCTCGTAAGAGAGGCCGTTTTTACTAGGCGATGTCGCCGTGGAGTTCCAAGCTGATTACGGAGCCATGACCAGTGGTAGGAAGATCATGTTACCGCCTTCTGCCGGAGGATTTTCAACTGTTGCGACTTCGCTGTCTACTAGGCTTAGTGTGCCGTTGAAGTCGCCGTAAATGGCTTCTACAGCTGCGTCTTCGTCGAGGTCAACCAGTAGTGGCGTGCCTTTGACGGTAACACCAACTTCAGTTGGCCAACCTTCAACAAGAGCGCCGCTGGCTTCCCAAGCATAGATGTTGCCATCGTCTGAGGCTGCAACCACTTCAACTTCACCGTCACCGTCGACATCACCCAAGACTGGGCTGTCTGCGATAGCTGCGTTAGTTGCACCGCCGGTCCAGAGGAAGTCAGAACCGTCTGCGTTCCAGACGCGGAGTTCGCCGTCGTTGGTGCCCATCAACAGTTCCAAGTCGCCGTTGCCATCAAGGTCACCTGCGATTGGTGATGATTGCACACCGGTCCAGCTCGCAAATTGCTGCCAGAGTAGGGTGCCATCAGCTGCCAACATATAGATGAAGCTGCGTGGGTAACCCATGCTTGAGTCTGCTGAGGCGAAGACAATTTCTTTGCCAGCGCTGCTGTCGTCAAGTTCAGCGACTAATGGCTCAACCAAGACAGGATCTTCAGTCGTGTATGCCCACAATTGGTTGCCTGCGCTGTCGAAAGCGTAAAGCTTACCGTCGTAACCACCGACTACGATTTCTTTTGAACCGTTGCCGTCGATGTCAGACACAACTGGCGTTGAGTTGATGACTTGGTTGTCAAAGACTTCCGCGACATCACCCAAGCTTGCGTCCCATTTGGCAGTGCCGTCATGTTCTACAGCGTACAAGCGACCGTTAGCAGCAGCAATGATGACTTCAACGTTAGCGTCGCCATCGATGTTGGCCGCAGCTGGGCTAGCCAAGATGCGGTAGCCTTCACCGGTTGGGTCAACTGGCCAGCCAGGAACTGCTGTGCCGTCATGGTTGAAGGCGTAGACTTTTCCGTCTAGGCTGCCAACTAGAATTTCGAGTTCAGCGTCACCGTCAAGGTTAGTCACGGTAGCTGCTGTCTTCACACCAGCTGTAACATCTTTCGACCAGAGCAAGTTGCGATCTAGGTCGTAGACTTCCAGCGTGTTTGCTGCCAAGTTGCCCATGATAACTTCACTTGAACCGACACCGTCTAAGTCAGCCATGACTGGCGCTGCATAGTAACGGCTGGTTGGTTCTGCTTGGGTATTGTTCGCCAAGATGGTGAAGTTACCTGCTGCATCAACACCCCAGATGTGAACCCCAGCGGCTTGCTCGAGTTCGTTCCAGTTTGTGTTGTTGGTTCCACCAGTATTGATGTAACCAGGGTAGTCAGGATAACCATTCCAGATACCGATGAATTCTTCTGGCCAGCGCCATTCTGCTGGGAAGGTTTGCGCGAGTGGCAAGTCTTGTCCCATCATTGGGCTGGTTGGATCGTAAACCGGGTTTACGGTTTGTGCGTTGTCCATGTGACCAGCAATCATCAAGTGAACTTCTTCGTTGGTGTCATACACATAGATGTATGGATCCCAAGGTGTGTCCGGCAAGAATTGTGCTGGATTGAAGTTTGGATTGTCCAAGGTCACCAACAATGATGCGCGGTGACCGCTAATGCGATCGGCTTGATCAGCTGGCGTGTTAGTGAACCAACCTGCAGCAGGTGGCAACGCTGCGCGGGTGCTGCTTAGCAGTTCGAATTCAGCTGTGTTGCCAAAGGTGCTGACTTCATCACTAATGATGTTGCCTGCGTTGTCGCGTACGGTCAGTGCATATTGACCGCCACCTGACAATGGCATGTTGTGGCGGAATGCGTGGTCAAAACCAGCACCGCGAGCCACAATTTCGTAGTCTGCCAAGACAACAGCGATGTTACCTTCAGCAGTTTCACAGACTTCCAAGCGCATGTCGATGACGACATCGTTGTAGTCCCAGTCAGACCAACCAGTGTTCTTCAAGTCTTCGAAGGCAACGTGGCTGCTGTCTGTGTTACAGATCAATGGACCGTAGACGCGAGCGTTGCCGTCGTCAGTTGGGTCGGTGTCTGCTTCAACGCGGCTGCTGTTGTCAGCTGGAACTGGGTTGCCCATGCTGTCGTCTGCGGTTGCGCTAGCAGTGTTGATGTAAGCAATGCCAGCTTCAGCGCTGTCAATGGTGACATCAAATGTTAGGGTTGCGGCTTCGCCACCTGCAAGTGGAGCTGCCAATGCCCAAGCGTTATCTACTGGTTCGCTAATTGCGATGCCATTGAGCTTTGCGCTGTTAGCGATGTAGCTCATGTTGTTTGGAATTACGTCGCTGATGACAACGTTGTTTGCAACGCCGTTACCAACGTTTTGAACTGAGATGGTGTAGGTGAGGGTGTCACCGGCTTCAACCATCCAAGCATTTGCTGTTTTGTCGACGACCAATGCTGGTGCGACGAGTGTTTCAGCTGTCACATTTGACAACTCAGTGTCTGAGTTGGTGTAAGTCAAGCTCGCTTGATTTTCGATCAAGTCACCGTCTTTACCATTGCTGTCAGAGGCAACGGTTGCTGAAATCGTGATGACTTCTTGTTGCCCTGGCAAGATTTCTGCGAAGACTGCGCTGACGTTGTTTCCGTCATGTGAGCCGTTGGTTACGCCGGTTACCGTCAAGCGGCTGTCGATGACATCTGACACTTGGACGTTGTACATTGTGACGTCCAGTGGCGTTGCTGGAACAGTCAGCGTATAGGTAATGTCGTTGGTGAACGTGAGTTCGCCCGTTACGTCTTGCGCTTTCAGGATGCCACCTTCAGGGGTGTTCATTTCCCAAATCGCTTCAACTTCTGGGTAGATGCGTTCATCAGTGATGCCATCACCATTGGTGTCACCTGGCAGGCCAGGTTGTGAGCTATAGCTTGTAATTTTGGCTAGGTTATCCAATTCAAGGCCAGCTGAAATGTCGTTTGCTACCGTGGTGGTGTAAACAATTTCCAAGACTGCGCCAACGTAGAGGACATCTAGTTGATAGTTCAAGTTAGTTGCACCAGCAGCATTTGCATCTGTGAAGTTTGTTTGAACTTCTGGGAACCATTCTGGATAAGTAATGGTTTGGCTTTGTGTGCCGGTGTAGGTCATGCCTGCTGGCAACGTATCAATGATGTTGATGTCGTGTGCTTCAGCATTCCCAAAGTTTGAAATTTGCAACGTGAAGGTGACAGTATCGCCAGCGGCTAATACGGTCTTGTCACCAGTCTTGTTCAAGTACAAGTTTGGTTGAATGATGGTGACATCTTCATCTGCTTCTGGACTGCGGCGATCAACTTTGTTGATGTCAGTGCCATGATTAGCGTGCCCTGAGTTGTTGTAACCTGTTGCGTCGTCGTACCAACCGATGTAGGCATCGTTGTCGGCGTTGGCTGTTGTCCAGTGTTCCAAGTAGTACTCGGTTGCTGTGTTGTTGCCTTTGACACCGGTGACGAGCGTGTCGAATTCAATGACGAAGTTGTAGTCAGTTTGACCAGCGCTGTTGTCAATGGTGTCAAGGAACCAGCGCAAGTCGCGGTTGCCGTTGTCCAATGGGTTTTCAGCGTGATTTGTGTTGTCAAACACAGCATTTTGAATGGTGCTTGAGCCAGTTACATAGTCAAACCCTTTTGGCAGGTCGTTTTCTTCAACGACTGGCCAGTAGGCAACGACGCCACTTGGGACTGTACCGCGCAGGGTCCAAGTCAAGGTGTCACCAATGCGAGCGATATCGCTGCTTACTTCTTTTGTGAGCGTAACACCACGGACGTAGACTGTTTCGTCATCAGTGTTGACGTCTTCAGTGTTAGTTGTGGTTGCTTCTTGATGACCAGTGTTGTCTGAGCGACTGTTGTAGCTAACGCTTGCAACGTTACGCATAGACTGACCAGCGAATACACCTGCTGGAATTTCAACTTGGTAGGTGTAGCTTTGGGTTTCGCCAACTGCCAATGAGGCAATGGTTTCCCAGGTCAGGGTGCCACTGTTACCGTTGTAAGGATCACCAGTTGCGCTCGCAATGCTGCTTGCAGATGGTGATGCGCTGTCAGAGTTGTTGTCAACTAACAAGTCAGTTGGGACAACATCTTCCAAAATCAAGTTGTACGCAGCTGCACGGCCAATGTTGGTGACATCAATGGTGTAGGTCACGATGTCGCCTGGTTGCAAGTTGGTGGTCTTGTCTGCTGACTTGACCAATTGCAATTCAGGAGCTGTGTAGTCAACGTTTGCCATATCGCGCAGGCTGTAGCCTTCGCCATAGGTGTTCATGCCGCTCATCTTACCGAAGTTGGCAACAATCCAGTCTGGTTCGACGTTTGGTTCGTCGCCAATCATGGCTTGGATGTCAACTTGCCAGGTGCTACCGCGAGTGACGTCACATAAGCGCCATTCAATGTATTGCAAGCCACCAACGTTACCGATGATTGCGTTTTGTTCGTCAGCAGTACAGTCTGCATTGTCTGAGAACGTGCCGTTTACGACATAGCTTTCTACATTTGGAATGTAGGTCATCCCGCGTGGAATGTAGTCACGAATGATGATCGACTTTTGATCGATGTCTGCTGCTGCAGTGTAGGTCAAGCGGAAGTGCGCCGTGTCGCCAGTGTAGGCGTTCATTTGGTTCGTCCATTGACCAGTTTCATTGTTCTTGACTTGCTTGGTGAACGCCGGCATGCGGGTTTGCACAGTGTAAGAAGAACTGTCTGGAATAACGGTACCAGTGCGACCTTGGGTGATCAGGTCAGTCCAGTCATCGCTAATGGTTGCGGTGTTGGTCAAGCTGTCACCAGAGACAACTGGCATGCCAGTGTATGGCGCGCGTTCGTATGTTTCATCAACTGTTGCTTGGAACGTGATGGTTGCGCTTTCACCATGTTCGGTGTCTGCTGCTGGAATTTCCCAAGTAATGCGGGTTTGACCGTCACCAGGTGTGTCATGTTCAACAGACACTGGGGTCATACTTGCTGAGTTAGGAACATATGATGTGCCGTCTGGCAGAACGTCCACGATCACAACATTTTCTAAGTCGTAGTATTCAGAAACGTAGTAAGTGAGTGAGTAATTGATGGTGGTGCCAATGCCGACAACACCTGGGCCACCTGACTTGTGCAGGGTCAAGTATTCAGCAATGACAATTTCTTCAGGATCATCAGCTGGGGTTGATTGTGAACCGTCGCTGGTGTTTGCACCTTGATATTCCCCAGTTGCTTCATAGCCAGCAGCCATGACAGCGTCTTCAGGAATAATGTTGCCGCTCATTGGACCAGCAAATGGACCGTTCGCAGCGGCAGTGTCGTCGCTGGTGCGGTATTTGTAAGGAATGGCAGTGTCAAAAGTAATTTCGACTGGCGTTACATATTCAGCTGTTGTTAGTGTGCCGAGTGACCATGTCAATTCCAATGAACCATCAGCTTCAAGTGAGATGGACGGGGTTACATTGGCATTATTTGGATTAGGGCTAATGACTGGGTTGCCCATGTAAGCAACACCAGCTGGCAAGATCACCTTAGCAACAACGTTTTCAGTGCTGCCAACGTTATTGTTTTTGATGGTTGCACGATATTGGTAAGGCCAATCGGCGTTGCCATCATATTCGCCAGCGCCAGTTGCTTGCTCATCTGCAGTAGATTGCAATGCTTCTAGCTCGATGTCAATGGTTTGGGGACCGCTCAACAATGTGTCTGAAACTGAAATCCATGCGCCACTGTTGTCTGGCATGGTATTGACTTCAGCTTCCACAACACTGTCGAAGGTGTCAGCAATGGTGACAGCGCTGTCAATAGAGGCCGTCACGAAGATTTCTAAGTCTTCTTGGGCTTCTAAGTCAGCGATGTTGGTCCATTCGATCAACGTAGAGCCATCTGCCTGCACTTGGGTAAATGTCGGAGAGATAGATGCGCTTTCGAAGGTTAGACCGCTGCGGAGTGTTTCCGTAATCGTCAAGTTATAACCTCGATCGATTTGTGCGGTTGCAGCGGTGTTTTCCAACTTAATCTTATAAACGACGTTACCACCTAATAATGGTTCGTCGCTGATTGTTTGTTGGAGCGATAGTTGGGGGCCACTGAGCAATGCTGTCTTTGAGAATACGGCACTTGGACCGAACATAAAGACCGAGCAAAGCAAGGCGAGGGTGATTGTTGAGATATATTTTTTCATGTCTACCACTAATTACTCGAACTGATACCAAAATATCTTTTCTAATTGATACTCTCAGCTTATGCCGTTTTTCTGACGGTTTTACTGACTTCTACGGTTAGAAAAAACGCTATTTCTCTAACTAAATACCAACTACTATTAGTGTATTGGATTGCAT
>JAHDBS010000080.1 GCA_020630225.1 Anaerolineales bacterium
CTTTAGCTACGGCAATTGATCAACCTGAGCTTGTCCTGCACACAAAGCATTACAAGCTCAGGTTTTCTTCTCTTGCCAATGGTCAAGCTATTCTTGTACCCGCTGCAATTCAAACAACGACAGCAAGTGAAAGATAATTGCATATGGCACTAAGAACATTGGAATTAGTCCGGTCGGGTAGTCCAAAGCCATATTTGGATTATCAAACGCAAAAAGCTGCAATGGTGTTGCAGAACTAGTGACTCCAAAGAACACTGCACTTGCAAAGTCCAACATCCCCACAATAAACACTAATAAGACTGCGCCACGCGGAAAAGGTTGTCCTCGATAGCGAAAAAAGACGCCCATTGCCACTAATCCAGCAATCAAATCACCCCATCCCGCTGGATGTGCAAACACGGCGGGCAAATAGCCCCTACTCCATTCCAACACAAACAACATGCCAATTGGTCGCACAAACTGCAAACCAATGAGCCAGCGTTGATCGAGGCCATTACCAATCAATGCTTTTCG
This sequence comes from Anaerolineales bacterium, assembly GCA_020630225.1. Taxonomy (GTDB): domain Bacteria; phylum Chloroflexota; class Anaerolineae; order Anaerolineales; family UBA6668; genus JAHDIM01. Next base: position 514 of record JAHDBS010000080.1, read on the forward strand.
AAATACGGTCGTCAGAATGAGCGCTGGCAAAATGTAATACAACGGGCGAGCAGGAATAGCTGGCAATAGGTTATTATCAAACCCATATTTAGTTGCCCCTAGCCCCCAAATGCTCCAAAGAAATACAAACAAGGCCAACCCTATGGCTTTCCCGTGTGAATGACCTGAGTTTTTGAAGGTCAAATAGGTGTACCAACTGACCCCACCCCAGGCTGCTAATATCAATACTTCGGTTAGAAAACTTGCGTCATACGCATACGTTGTCATGATCAATCTCCGCTATAATGTTTACAGTGTAATCATGAGTCTATCAAAAAAGTTTACACCGTCAACATAATGTCAAAATCAACTACGTCTTATCATCATGGCGACTTGCACAATGCGCTTATTCAAGCTGGATTATCAGTTTTGGAAACAGATGGGGAAGCGGCGCTAACTTTACGCAAAGTAGCCCGCGTCGCGGGAGTCAGTCACGCTGCGCCCTATCGGCATTTTGCAGACAAAAACGCACTGTTGTCTGTGATTGCGCAACAAGGGTTTTCAAAACTCACTGAAGCAATGCAGGCAGTACATACACAATATGCAGATAGCCCTGTTCAGCTTTTACCTGAAATTGGATCATGCTATATCCGCTTTGGCATTGAAAATGCCGCCTATTTTCAATTGATGTTTGGTGGGCTGTTACGGGCAAATCACGAAGATGAGGCACTGCGTGCCGCAGGCGAAGCGACGTTTGCAGAGGTCGTACGCGCAATTACGATTAGCCAAAAGATAGGCCTAGTTCGCGATGGTGATGCTGTTGAGTTGGCAACAACAGCTTGGGCAATGGCCCATGGCATTGCCGCGCTTCTCTTGGAAGACATGTTAGCTGTTCATCAGCAAGGCGATGGCGAACTACTAGCGCGGCAAGCGTTACAAAATTTGATGTTGGGGTTACGCGCTTAGTCAAGCGGAGATGTGACAGATAGCGTTTTGCGGGCTGGCAGCATATCAACAACGACCGCTAGCAGTTGATCAATGCGATATGGTTTCTGCAAGAAGAAGACATTTTCAATTTCTTGCGCGACCTTCTCAGCATCGACCCGGTTGTAGCCTGAAGACAGCACAACGGGCAAGTTAGGGGTAATTGCAAGCAAGCGCCGCATTGCTTCAACGCCGCTTATGCCAGGCATCGCGACATCTGACAGCACTAGATCAATCTCTTCTTGATGCTCTTCATAAACCGCAATTCCATTCAAGCCTGATGTCGCTGTATAGATATGCAGGCCATATGATTGTAAGGTCTCAGCAAGCGTTTCTAGAATTGTCTCGTCATCATCAACTAGTAGAACAGTGCGTCCAATAAGCTGCGTTTCGTCAGTTTCTAAGAAACCATCTGTGCTTGGTTTGGCAAGATCTTCTGCTGGGAAAAGGATCTCAAATTTCGTTCCTTGGCCCACATTGCTTTCTACTTGAATGCTGCCACCATGTGAACGGATAATCCCAAGCACCGCCGCAAGACCAAGCCCGTGCCCGCTATGCTTTGTCGTAAAGAAGGGGTCAAAAATCCGCGCTTTGGTATCTGCATCCATACCGCAGCCTGTATCAATGAACATTAGGCGCACAAATTGCCCAGGCTTGATATCTGGTGACAGCGCTTGCCACGGTTCGAGCGCTGTCTCAGTCAAAGTAATTTCTTGAGTGCTAATTGAAATGACACCACTCTTTTCACCAATGGCCTCATTGGCATTGATGATCATATTCAACACAATTTGCTCAACTTGGCTGACTTCAGCCAGAATTGGCGACACGTCTGCGGCTAAGCTCTTTTCAAAGCGCACGCTCTCTGAAATAGTCGTCGAAAATAACTCTGTATTCTCTTCAATAAGCGCATTGATGTTGAACACAGTCCGGTCAGTGGTCTGTCCGCGGCCTGCGTAAGCCATCATTTGGCGGGTTAACTCAGATGCCCGTCCAGCCGCTTTTTGGATCTTTGCGACATTCTTTTGGATCTTAGAATCTTCATCTAAGCGCCGTTGAATAATTTGGGCCTGCCCAGTGACTGCCAACAAAATATTATTGAAGTCGTGCGCAATCCCGCCTGCCATCACACTCAAGCTTTCTTGTTTTTGGGACTGCACCATTGCTGTTTCAGCTTGCTTGCGGTGACTTAAATCAATCGCGCTAACGCGAATAAGATTACGCTGCTTATGCGGCAATCGCAGCATTTGGACTTCTAACGGTAGTTCACTACCATCGGAACGCTTGAATGAAAATTCCTTTGTGTAATATCCCTGTGTCAATGCTGTATGGATAGCGCGCGCGATCCGCGGCTTGTATTTATCTGTTAGCCCAGTCAAGGCAAGCGTAATTGGGTCAATTTTCAACAGCACTTCACGCGAGACGCCAATCATGTCACACAGTTTTTTATTGACATCAATGAAGCTACGTTGGTCTACATCCAGCAGCATAATGCCATCAGGGGCATGTTGAATGAGCGTTCGGAATTGCGCTTCACTTTGACGCAGCTCTGCGCCGGCCATGTAAGTCGCAATCGTATTTGCCATTTGATTAGCAACCGCAGACAACAGATCTATATCATCTTGGTCATAAGGCGGCTTATCAATACCTTGCAAGGCCGTAATTGCCCCTAAGGATTTACCACGACGCACCAACGGCGCTGACATTGTTGAGCCAATTCCTAAGCGCTGGCGAATTTCTTTGAAGACGGGAGGTTCTAACTCGTCTCCATCTCCGGAAGACGCCAAAATAGAGTCTTGGTTTACAAAGGCTTGACCAGCTAACCCTGAGGCAAATTCATCATAGTCTTTTGTCAGCAGCAAGCCTTCAGGCCCAAGAAACATAGAGTTATGGATCGTTCGCGTCTCAGCATTTGCCAACTGTAAAATCACCCATTTGGTGTCTGTATTGACAAAGTAAGTATTGAGAATTGTATTTAGCAATCCATCCAAATCTTGTGCTTGGTTGGCGGCCATGGAGACATTGAACATAATCTCCGCACGTAAGCGTGCTTGCTGATGCTGCATCGCTAGCCTTGCATTTTGCTCATTAGCAAGCTTTAGGCTTTGTAAGTTCTTTTCAGCTGAGCGCAGTGCCGTTTCACGCGCCAAGACAATCCTACGCTGTACATTCAAGTCAGGGCTCTTCACGTAGAACCAAGCTAGTGAGACCATCGACAAAAATACAAGCGCAGTCAGTAACGGTGTGGTGTGTAAAAACCGAGCCGAAGCGGGCACAGCCAAGGACATTAACACAAACACTTCAGACAACACTAAATATCTAATGTTTTTTACTGAATGTTTTGCATATAAGACAAGCGAGGCAAAAGTAAAGGCTGGAAAGAGCGGAATGAATGCATACCCAAACGGGGTCGCTAAAAATGCAATGTCCCGGGCGGAGGACACAATAAAAAGTTCAACTAGTGCTTGTGGAAAGAAGAGGAACAACACAAGGCCAATGGCAGCCACGCTATATGCCACATATAACCCAATTTGATGTATTTTGCGATGCGCCTGCCCCGTCAATAAGACCGCGTAGTGATAACTTGTTGGCCCACCCACCGTCAATCCAGCGCCGCTAATCAACACGAACGTTGTGACAACACTCGACACTTGTCCATCTGGCATTAGAAAGTTGACTTCATCCAATGTCAGAATTCGGGCGATTAGAATCATTACCGTATTAACGACATAGCCAATGCACTTCACCATGAAGACTTGCGAAAGCTTTGTATTATTTTCGCGGTGCACAATCATTTGTGACGTGATGACAATCACGACTAGTGCGGCAGAAACAGATAGCACTAAGGCAATGCTAGTAAGAATAGGGCTGATTGGGGCTGCTTCAAAGGGAATCATCAGTGGTTTTGTGTGGCAAATTCAATCTCAAATCCAATTAGAACGTCTAGCGCCTACCCAAGCTAGTGTTCCAACAACGCCTACCCTCGTTGTCGTTATCATATAGTTTATGCGAATTAGGGTGTACTAAAGATGAGATTTAGTGATTGATCTATATTAAGTAACGCCAGCCTGCAATAACCATTGCAGCATAAAGAGGTTATGTTTTGTCTATTGCAGACAGGCGCTAATTTGCGAAAGCATTGGCTTCATCACCGTGTTCTGGAGATGCAATCAGCCCATCACCAGACAACAGTACAGCCAGAGGACGTGTACTTTCAAATTGTCCAAAGACAATCATCAAGATCACTGTCAGCGGGACACTTAAGAACATCCCGACAATGCCCCAAATAATGCCAAAAACGGTAAGTGACACAAGCACGACAAACGGCGAGATGTTGAGCTGATTGCCCATTAGACGCGGCTCAATAAAGTAACCAACGGCAACTTGCACTAACGTTAGCGCTACGACTAAAAGCAGAATAGGCGCCGGATTTGGATATTGCACGACTGCCATGAGGATAGGGAACCCTAACGCAATAATGGAGCCAATGTTTGGGATGAAATTGAGGATAAAAATGAGGGTTGCCCACAAAGTGGCATGCTCAAGCCCTGCCAGTACCATCACTAACCATGACACGAAGGCAGTGATAATGCTTACCAATGTCTTCATACTCACATAGCGACGCGTCTGATCATGAATGTTATCTAAAATCCGGTTGAACCGTGCACGTTGCGTGCTGCCCCGAAACATATTCAACGCTTTCGTCGCAAATGTTCCTTGCTCCAACAACAAGAAGATTACAAGAATAACAACATACACTAGATTACTCATCACAGAGCCTGCGCTGCTGGCAATATCACCAATATACGCAGTGACATAGCTACTGCCTAAGGTCACCAGCTGCGTAGACACCCCAACTGAAGTGTCTAATGTCCCACCCAGCACGTAATCCCACAACTCTGCTGGAAAACTTGTCAGTACGCGCTCTAAGTTGCGTTCATAACGATCAATGTGATTAGAAATACGCCCAATACTAGACGCAACAATTTGAATCAGCCGCAATAAGGCGAGCGCACCAGCTAGCAACCCCAGCAACATTGCCCAGCGGCGCGGCAACTGGAACTGACCAAAACTTAGTCGGGCTTGGATCCATGCTGTCGCGTCATTTAGCACCATCCAAACACCCAACGCCAACACCATCGGCACTAAGATCGAACGTCCTTGCACCATAATAATGACGATTAGGACAGCGGATATTAGAAAATTCGTCCAAGACATGGACGGTTTAGATGATTCGTGTTGTTCCATAAAATGTATCTCGATGCGTTATTGCGCCTAATGCTACCGCAACTTACTTTTATTTTTTGAGTTTGCATACATCTCAGCAGCACTCTTTTTATCGCACGCAAACTGTGCAACGACTTCCATAAAAAACACACTCCGTGATACCCTACATAGACCTACCTAAACTAATTTCATTATGACTATTTCCAATCACTTAGAAGACTTTGCAGGTAAGCCTGTTGTTACATTCGACTCAACAAAGACTCAGCCTAATGCCAATGAGATTATTGCCATCCGATCTAGCTGGGGCGACGAAACCCCATGGATGGAACAATTTGAGGCCTTATTAGCCAACCCAAATGTCAGTGCCATAACTGGCTTAGTTGTGGGGGCTTGGGGTGAAGAAATGTACGAAAGCGCCGAAATTGAAAATGTTGTGAGCGCTTTGGTTGCGGCAGCGCCCAAGCTACCAAACCTAACCGCCCTTTTTATTGGCGACATTACCTACGAAGAATGTGAAATCTCTTGGATTCAGCAAGGTAACCTTGGCCCATTGTTTGAGGCCTATCCAAACCTGACTCACTTTGGTGCACGCGGTGGAGAAAATCTCACATTGGGCAAAATAACGCTCCCAGCGCTTTCCTATATTGTGATTGAAGCTGGCGGTCTGGATCGGTCCGTTGTCCATGATTTGATCCAGTCTGAATTACCAAGTTTGGAACATTTTGAAATTTATATCGGGACAGACAACTATGGTCGCACTACTACCATTGAAGATCTTAGTCCCCTACTAACTAACAATCCTTTCCCGAAATTACGCTACTTAGGTCTGCGTAACGCCGAGATTGCTAACGACATTGCGACAACCATTGTCAATGCCCCAATTCTGAGCCAAGTTGAAGTTCTAGATCTTTCCTTAGGGACACTGACAGACCTTGGTGGGCAAGCTTTGCTCAACGCACCTGCCATCCTAAAGCTCAAGCGCTTGGACTTGCATCATCATTTCATGTCTACCGAAATGATGGCCGCACTGGAAGCCTTACCAATCCCTGTGGATGTCAGCGAACAAGAAGACGATGACGATGATTGGACTTTCGTTGCGGTAGGTGAATAACACAGTCATCATTGGGGCGCCACATGAGCGCCGCATTGCGCTTTTACAAGCCGCGCTTGCGTCGCTGAAATGGCCGCCTGCTACTGTCGTCCCTTATACGGACCTGCTGGCTGGCACACAGAAATTAGAACGTTGCATTACCCCAAATAGCATTGTTCGCATTGAGTCAGCTGGCAAGTGCGCAGACACAAATCAACAGTTTTTAGCAGCCGGGGCAACGCGTGTTGAAGCCCAATATGCACAGACTACCGATGTTGACCTAACAAACCGTGGCGTTCTATATTCCACTCGGCAGTGGTATCTAGGCTACTGCGACGTATTAGATCAAATCGCGGCGCAACTAGACACCGCGCCACCACATCGACTGATGACCAGCGTTGGCGCAATCAAGCAGATGTTTGACAAGCGCCAAACGCAGGCTGTGCTCGCGAAGGCTGGCATCCCCATCCCAAAGCGTCTCCCTGTAATTACCTCATATGCTGAGCTTCGAGCGCAAATGGCGCAACACAAAGTGTCACGGGTGTTCATCAAACCAGCACATGGGTCTAGTGCCTCCGGCATTGTTGCGCTCATGACAACGGGAACACGCAGTAAAGCGATCACAACCATCCGCCCTGCTGCTGACGGCAAGTTTTACAACTCACGCCAAATTCAGACGATTAACAACGAAAAGGCAATTGCAACGCTCGTGAATTATGTATTGGGACATCGCGCGCACGTAGAGCAATGGTTACCTAAAGCCAGCTTTCGTCAACAAAGCTGCGACGTTCGTATTGTTGTTATCAATGGCAAAGCACAACACAGTATTGTGCGCCTTAGCGACACGCCATTTACCAACCTGCACCTACTCAACAATCGCGCTGATATTGAAGATCTCATCACCCACATTGGGGAAGAAACTTGGCAGGCTGCAGCGACAACTGCTGAACGCGCCGCGGCTTGTTTTCCCGATGCTTTCTACGTAGGGGTTGATCTCATGTTCACGCCGCAGTTCAAACGCCATTTTGTGCTAGAGCTAAACGCATTTGGAGACTTACTCCCAACAGTAAAATACAACGGCATGGATACCTACACTGCCGAGTTGTCTGCCTTCACACAATGAATCTTCTAAAGCAAAACTTGCTTTTCATCACGCTAGACACACTGCGTTATGATGTTGCTCAACAAGCTTGGCAAGACAAGAAATTGCCGTTTCTAGCGCAATTTCTACCGCAAGGCTGGGAAGCACGACATACACCCGGCAGTTTTACATACGCTGCACACCACGCGTTTTTTGCGGGGTTTCTACCAACACCTATTGCCCCAGGGAAACACCCACGGCATTTTGCAGCGCGCTTTCCCGGTAGCGAAACCAGTACCGCCGACACCATTGTTTTTGATACACCGGACATTGTGAGCGGCTTACGCCAACACGGTTATTACACTATTTGCATTGGCGGCGTCGGTTTTTTCAATAAGCAGTCGCCACTTGGCAGCGTACTTCCTAATCTTTTTGATGAAAGTCACTGGCGCACCGACCTTGGCGTAACAGAGCGGCACTCGACCCAAAATCAAGTGAACTGCGCGTTAGCCGCCATTGAGAATCAACCAGTTGAACAGCCTTTGTTTCTGTTTATGAACGTTTCTGCGTTGCATCAACCAAATTGCATTTATGTTGAGTCCGCCACAGAAGACAGCACTAAAACACAGCTCGCCGCACTACACTATGTAGACAGCCAACTTAGTCCGCTTTTCAAAACGTTGCAGGCGCGTCGCGAGACCTTTGTCATTTTGTGTGCAGACCATGGCACAGCATATGGTGAAGATGGCTATACGGGGCACCGGATTGGACATGAGATCGTTTACACCGTCCCCTATGCGGAGTTTGTCTTACCATGCAACTAACGCAGCCCTATCAGGCATATACCTATGCTTACCCGCACAAGACAGCGTATAGACCGTTTACGCCACGCTCGCTTACAGACGTTTGGCAAGCTGAGCCAACTGAAGATTTATTTCTCTATATCCACATTCCGTTTTGTGACATTCGCTGTGGATTTTGCAATTTGTTCACAACCACAAATCCGGAGAAGTCTTTTCCAACTCAATATTTAGACGCACTACAGCGCCAAGCAGACGCAACGCGGCAAGCGCTACCCAATGCCACAATCGCTCAAATTGCCATTGGCGGTGGCACGCCAACTTACCTTAGTCCAACAGAGTTAGAACGTGTCGTAGCCATTGCAACCGATACATTTGGTGCAGACCTTCATAAGATCCCTGTCTCGGTTGAGACGTCGCCACAAACAGCAACACCAGACCGTTTAGCAGTGTTACGCGCGGCTGGCATTGACCGCATTAGCATTGGGGTCCAAAGCACGTTCGATGCAGAGCTAAAAGGCATTGGACGTCCACAACGCAATACAGTGGTTGAGACAGCCTTGAGCAATATGCGCGGCTTCCCAACCCGTAATGTTGATCTCATTTATGGCAACCCAGAACAGACCGAAGCAAGCTGGTTAGAAACGCTAAAACAAACACTTGAGCACGCTCCGGAACAGCTTTATCTATATCCCCTCTACGTGCGACCGCTCACTGGGATGAGCAAGATGGATCAGGATTGGGATGATTTACGGCTGCGTCTTTATTACGTTGGGCGGGACTACTTACGAGAACAAGGGTACGAACAACGCAGCATGCGACACTTCCAACGTGTGGAGCATCAACCGTTAGAGTCCATGGCCTACGCTTGCCAAACCAACGGGATGATTGGCTTAGGCTGTGGTGCGCGCTCGTATACCAGCACCCTGCACTATTCAAGCGAGTACGCCGTGGGGCGACGTGCAGTCCGCGACATTCTGTCTCACTGGATCACCCGTGACTTCACCCAAGTTGACTATGGATTTACACTTGACCATAATGAGCAGCTGCGACGTTACTTGCTCAAGTCTTTACTGAATACCACGGGCTTAGACAAAGCCGCCTTCAAGCAAACGTTTGGCATCGCTGCGCATGAGGTTTTCCCAACCTTAGCGCAGTTACCAGCCTATATTGTTGAAAGTGCAACGCATTGGCAGCTGACTGAAACTGGCCTGGCTTGGTCCGACGCGATTGGCCCATTGTTTTATTCGGACACCGTGCAACAACTGTCCACTGAATTTTCACTTGTATGACGTTTCGAATTCTGTATCGGGGATCGCTGTCTAGCTGCAATTATGGCTGTGAGTATTGCCCGTTTGCCAAACATACTGAAACTGCAGCCGAGCACCAAGCAGATGGTGTTGCGCTAAACAGATTCGTAGACTGGGTGGCGACAAAACCCATTGCACAACAGCTCGGCATTCTATTCACACCTTGGGGAGAAGCGCTGTTTCACAAGCGCTATCAAGACGCATTTATCCGACTAAGCAATTTTGCGCATGTAGACAAAGTTGCTATTCAAACAAATCTTGCGACGCGCTTTGAGTGGCTGAATGAATGTGACGTGTCAAAAGTGGCATTTTGGGCAACTTACCACCCAACAGAAGTGACGCAAGAACGCTTTCTAGCGCAGGTTGCGCAGGCACGCAGTTATGGCGCAGCGGTTAGTGTCGGCGTGGTTGGTCTAAAAGAGCATCAAACCGAAATTACGCAACTCCGTCAAGCATTGCCAGACGACGTTTATATGTGGATCAATGCATATAAGCGTGTTGAGAACTACTACTCGCCCGCTTTATTTGATCGCTTCAAACAAATTGATCCGCTGTTTCCATACAACACCATGCGGCACCCTAGCTTGGGGCAATGGTGCCAAGCTGGCGAGACTGTCGTTTCAATTGATGGCAACGGCGACATGCGCCGCTGCCATTTTATTCGCGAGCCGCTCGCCAACATTTACGCAGATGATTGGCAGTCTGCATTGCAACCTAGGCGCTGCACCAATGCGACCTGTGGCTGTCACATCGGGTATGTTCATATGCCACAGCTACAACAGGCAAAGATTTACGGGGATCAGATCTTAGAACGTATTCCTGTATTGTCTAAATCGGACTTACCACAGGATATTCCGGTCGTTTCGCAATACGTTGCAAACGACTAGCCTATTTATTGGATAACACCCTTTGGCAGCCTGTGCTTTGAGGCAACTTCATGTGTAACCCAGAAATTTTGCAGCTTATCCAGAACTGAGATTATCTGGAATTGAAGTCGCTCAAGTTTCAATCAGCGGATTGTAATCATCTGGATCATCAAATCCGGCAATCCACGCCGCCGCTTGATGACAGCTTTTGATTGATGGTGGAACACGAAGCAAATAGTCACGCTCTGTAGAGGGACAGCTCACTGCCAGCAGCACCATTGGTTCGTCGTCTGCTAGGTCAATTTTCAGTAGTCGACGCGGCCCACCAGGGTCTTGATCTTTGTCCAACACAGCGGGCTTAGCATCAGCGACAAAGCGCTCCACACCCATTCGCTCGACCATGATGCGACGCACTTCAGTGTTGGGTTCAGCCAGCACATCCTCTGCACTTAGGGTTTCAGGCGCAAACGCAATCCGATGCGTAATTCGCACACCATTCCAACGCAGCTCCGCCTTTTGACAACCAACAGGCAATTGAGAAATTTGCGTATCACCAATATCTAGCCAGCCAGTGACACATAACTCTTCTGGCAAACTCGTCAATTGGGTGCACCCTCGTAAATCAAGCTGCCCAAGGTTATTGATCCAACGCGGCAGTTGCGTTAGCTGATGACAGCCCTGCGCTGTAAAACGACCAATCCAGACCCGGCCAAATAAGGGCCACTGACGCAAATTAGTACAGCCAGAAATATCCAAAAAGGTTACATCTAACCCCTCTGGCAACTGTTCTAAGGCAGTGCAATTACGCAGCAGTAATGTTCCGACTTGTAAATTATCAGGTAAGCAAGTGAGCTTGTCACAATCTGACAAGTCGATCTGATGTTGAATATTGACGCGCGGTAACGCTGCGATTGCAGTTTCAGATGCTAGCAATTCAAAGCCATTGAGGCCTGCAGGTAACACCGTCATATCTGACTGTTGGGTGAAATTATGCGTTGTCATCGTGCCCCCTAGTCAATTACACGTCGAATGCGTTCAGGCGTATATTCACGCTGGTGGCGTACCAAATACAGGCCTTTGGGCAGTTCAATGGTGTGGTGTTCTTCGTGAATCAAACGCGCGTGAGGCGCAGTGACATCTAGATAGAACTGGCCGCCTAGGGTATAAAGTTTGGCAGTTTGCTTGTCAGCAATGCGGTGTGTGTGCCCGGTGACTTCACCATGGGCTAGCACAAGATGGGGTAATTCGCGTGACTGGACGGGGATTGCACCAGTTGGAATAATAATGAGATCGCCGTGACGATACATAGTTGACCTCCAATTGTCAGTACCTGCGCAGGACAGTGAAAAAGTAAAAGTTAGGATATTTACTGCGCAGAAATTATGTTCTAATTATAGCATTTTAGAGCTCAGATTTCAATCAATTACCCATACATTGCCTGACAATATTTATGCAGCGCTAGGTGGCAAAATATAAAAAAAGGCCAGCATGAGTAACTCATGCTGGCCTTTTCAGTTGTTCGCTTATGCCGTTCTAAGCAAGACGCTCCGCGATGATTTCCGCAACGTCTTTGACTTCCATGTCGTTTTCGACCTTGCCTTTCGCGTCTGCCATCATCACTGAACAGAATGGACAACCCACTGCTAGCGTCTTGGCACCAGTTTCAACGGCTTCTTCAAAGCGGTTGACGTTGACTTCTTCTGTCCCGTGTTCTTCTTCCTTCCAAACTTGCGCCCCACCGGCACCACAACAAGAGCTCTTTGAGCCGTGACGGTCCATTTCTAGCAAGGTCAAACCCGCTTGCTTGAGTGCTTCACGCGGATCATCATAAATTTCATTATGGCGTCCCAAGAAACAAGGATCGTGGAAGGTGACATGCTCAAGCTGGTTGTCGGTGTTCATCTTCAGCTTGCCTTTGCCAACAAGGTCAGAGATCATTTGCGTGGTGTGATAGACCTTGTAGTCACCACCAAACTGCTTGTATTCCGTCCCAATTGAGGTCAAACAGTGTGGACAGCCCGTGACAATTCGCTTCTTATCGACGCCGTACTCATTCAATAGCTCGACGTTGGCACTGGCCATTTCGAAGAAGAGATATTCCATCCCAGCCCGGCGAGCCGGATCACCCGTACAGGTTTCTTGGTCACCTAAAATAGCAAAGCTGACACCCGCAGCGTTCAAAATAGTCGCAACTGCACGGGCGGTCTTTTGACTATTTGGATCAAACGCGCCAGCACAGCCCACCCAGAAAAGATATTCAAAGTCTGGATTTTCATCGACTGTTGGCACTGCAAACGGTAGGCCTTCTGCCCACGCAACGCGGCTTTCAGTTGAGTCCCATGGATTCCCACGGCGTTCGATGCCTTGGAAGGCATTCCCAAGTTCTTCTGGATAGCTATCTTCCATGAGAACTTGCGCACGGCGCATTTCCATAATATCCATCATCGGTTCGTTACCAACTGGACAGATGTCTGAACAAGCGCCACAACTGGTGCAAGCCCACAACGCACTTTCACTAATGATATTACCAACCAGCGGCAGTGGTTCGGCAGTGCCATCGGCCAAAATGTCCATGTGGCTCTTCATGTAATAGCGCTTATTGATTTCAATCGCAGCTGGTGAGAGTTCTTTCCCGGTCGTGTACGCTGGGCAGGCATCCTGACAACGATTACACATAATGCAGCTGAACCCATCCATGATGGAGGTTTGACTGAGATCGAAGAAGTGCATTGCGCCAAACTCTTCTCTTTCTTCGTCGTCGAAGTCAATCTTGTTCATTGCACCGAGCGCGCCGCGGTCTGGGCGGGTCCCAAAGTTGAGCGGCCCCATGAACAAGTGGGCATGTTTCGTGCGAGGGAAGTACGGCAAGAACAAGAGAATTGACCCCAGTGCGCCCCACCAGAAGAAGTGCCACATGGTGCTGGCCACTTCTGGACTGCCATATAAATTAGCGACAACGCTGGCAAACGGTTGCCACGCATCAAAGCCTTCGTTGTGCCAAGCCAAGTTAGCCGCTGCCCCAAAAAAGCGTGAGCCAACGTGGAACAGCATGAACAACCCAACAATGAGGCTGTCACGACGAATTGCACCTTCACGCGCTTTTGGATCTAGCAAGACATTTTCTCGAACAGTCAATGCTTTGTCATTTGCAATAAAGCGCCGCACTAGGAAGTAGATCATCCCGACCAAAACGGCAACGGACAACACATCGGCAGCGAGGCGATACAGCCCCCAAACGAAGAAATCGCCAGTCCAAAAGTGCCAATCGTGTGGCAAGTATCCTTCTAAGGTATCCACCCCATTCACCAGGAGATAGAAGATAAAGCCCCAAGCAATCCCGGTGTGGAAGATGGAAGACCAAGTGCGCCCTTTACGCAAGATCTGTCCCTGATTGAGAAACGCCATGATGGCACGTCCCAATCGAACTGGAATTTGATCAATTTGGAGCTTGTCTTCGCCCTTGCCCTGCATGATGATGTCATACATCTGCTTGAATGGCTTGTAGGCAAAATAGACACAGCCGACAGCAAGCAGCACAAAAGCAATTTTTTCAACGATGGTAAGCATAGCGATACCTCTTTACTTGTGGTCCCTTTGTAGTGTGACTAAGCCTAATGCTGCAAATTTTTTAGCGTAAAGCACGCAAAATAAACTTTTTGCAACATGCTGCTAGTCTGATTGCAAATTTTACACCCAATGTGCGCAATCAGCGAATTTTCACAATGCGGCAAT
>JAHDBS010000561.1 GCA_020630225.1 Anaerolineales bacterium
CGGTAAAAACGGTCAAACAAATTTGGCAAATGTTCTGGCGCAATCCCAACACCATTGTCTTGAACGCGTAGTTCCACACCGTCTGCAGTTGGCTTAGCGGACAAAGAAATAGTCGTCCCAGCCGGATTGTATTTGATGGCGTTATCTATCAGATTTAGAAACAGTTGAATAAGCAAATCTAAGTGACCACAAATGACGGCATGGTTCGCTTGCTGGGAAAGTTGCAACTGTCTTTCTTCGGCGAGGGGCTGCATTTGGTCGATGAGTGCAGCAAAGAAGTCTTCTGCATCAATGGCTTCATGTACAGCGCTTGCTGCATTCGTATCTAGACGGGTGAGTAATAACAACTGTTTACTAAGATTTATCAGCCGTGAGACTTGCTGGCTCATATCCGTTAGTGTCGTTTTATATTGATTAGCATTACGGTTTTGTGACAGAGCGACATCAATTTGACCGCGCAACGCGGTAAGCGGGGTGCGCAGTTCATGAGCTGCGTCGCTAGTAAAACGCTTCTCACGTAGAAAATTCTGCTCCAACCGATCCAGCATTTCATTGAATGTCTTTGCTAATAGGCCAATTTCATCTTGCGAGTCTTGCGCTTCAACGCGTTGTGAAAAGTCAGTTGTTGAAATAGTGCGTGCTAGCGTCGTGATGTTATGTACTGGCCGGAGCAAACGTGCTGAAAGCAAATACCCACCGGCTACTGCTAAGCCAAGAAATACAGGTACACCCCACAGAAGACCTAAAAATATATTAGTCAATGCGGTTTCCAAAGATTGCAAGCTATGTGCAACGCTCAAACTTGTAGTTGCATCAAGCTGACGTTGATAAATACGCCAGCCATCATCTGAAAAAAAGCCCAAATCTGTTGGCGTGACTATAGGTAAATCATCTAACTCATCTACCTCTATGGCCGTCTGGATATTTTTAGTTTGGTCACTAAAGTTGATGATTTGTACATATAAATCAGGATCTGTCCCAATCAATATTGTTTCCAGCGTGCTTTGTGTCACGTCTTGATTTGCCGCAGAAATTTGCGTTGCCGTAAATTTAAGGCTGGAGTCAATTTCTGCGACTAAGACATTTCGTGTTTGCCAGTAAAGAAACACGGCCAAGACACAACCCATAAACACAAAGATCAGGGCATACCAAAAGGATAGTTTCCAACGTAGGCTCACAATGCTTCCTCGCTTAGCCTGTACCCAACACCACGCACAGTATGAATAAGTTTTAGGTCTTCGCCCTTGTCAATTTTGCGTCTTAGATACCCCACATATACATCGACAACATTAGATTCATTGAAAAAGTCGAAATTCCAGACGTGTTCGCCAATTTGGGTTCGGGTAAGAACTTGTTTGGGGTGCCGTAACATATATTCCAATACGCTGTATTCTTTTGGGCTGAGAATGACTTTACGCATACCCCGTTTGACAATACGTAATTTTGTGTCCATTTGCAGGTCTGCAATTTGCAGGATATTTTCAACTTGTAGCGGTGGTCTGCGAAGCAGAGCCCTTAGACGCGCCATGAGTTCGGGGAATGCAAAGGGTTTTACTAAGTAGTCATCGGCCCCAGCATCTAACCCTGCGACTCGCTCATCGATACCGTCTAATGCCGTCAGAAGCAAAACAGGCGTTGTATTACGTTGAGTTCGAAGACGCCGTAATATCTGGACACCTGTCATTGAGGGTAACATTACATCTAAAATAATAATGTCGTATTCTGCAGCTTCAGCGTAGGCAAGTCCATCTGCACCATCAGCCACCACATCAATAGCAAAACCATTTTCTTGTAAACCTTGCTTAATAAATTTGGCAATACCAAAATCATCTTCGACTAATAAAATTCGCATAATCTCATTTTAGGCACTAATTCTAAGAATGGTGTGAAGCGAAATGGTTACTTGCGTGTGCAACTTCACTAATTTCTTAGATTTAAAAGTTAGGCTTATATGAAATGTTTATCAAGCCTATTCGTCTACTAGTTCTACTAACAATTACTCTATTTAGCAGTTTTCTTGCCAGTTGTCAGGTTTTCGTCGCCGACGCATCCTCCACAAACACCACGCCAACAGAAACTAACATTGTTCAGAACCCAGTGACATATGTTGCGCTTTCTGAACGACCACCTGCACTACTCGAAATCCAGTTTGCAGACACAGTGAGCATTTCTCGCGTTGCGCAGATTCCATTTACAGACGATTTCGGTAACAAAGGACCAGAAGGTTTAGCATATATTGGGCATGACAACTTACGCCAGCTTGGAATAGCAACACAGACAAGCAGCACCTACTATTTGGTTGGG
>JAHDBS010000562.1 GCA_020630225.1 Anaerolineales bacterium
TGGGTACAGTCTGGCAAAGATCCAATGTTGGCCCCGTCCGCATTGATCTGGGGTTACAACACCAACTTTGGTTCATTTGGTCAGTTCTGCATTGTGCAAGCCAATCAGGTGATGCCGAAAGCAAATCATCTGTCTTGGGCCGCAGCCGCAGCCCCGTCTTTGGTCGGCACGACTGCTTACCGCATGTTGTATGGCTGGGCTGGACACGAAATGAAAAAGGATGATGTCGTCTTGGTCTGGGGTGGCTCTGGTGGCCTTGGGACGCAAGCCATTCAGCTGTGTAAGGTTGCTGGGGCGCGGGCAGTCGCCGTTGTCTCTAGTGACGAACGCGGTGAATACTGTGTAGATCATGGTGCAGTTGGCTACATCAACCGCAAGGATTTTGATCACTGGGGCATTGCGCCGCATTGGCAAGATCTGGCGGGTCAAAAAGAATGGTCTAAAGGCGCGCGTGCCTTTGGGAAAGCCATCTGGGATGTGCTGGGTGAAAAGCGTAATCCAGATATTGTGTTTGAACACCCTGGTGAATCGACTATTCCAACCAGCACCTTTGTCTGTGAAACTGGCGGGATGGTTGTGATTTGTGCGGGGACCACTGGGTTCTCAGCAGGTGTCGATTTGCGCTATCACTGGGTGCGCCAAAAACGTCTGCAAGGCTCACACGGCACCAACGACGAGCAAGCCTATGCTTACAACGAACTGGTGCGCGCCGGCAAAATTGATCCCTGCTTGGGGCAAGTCTACGCCTTTGATGAAATTGGCCTTGCGCACCATGAAATGGAAGCTGGGAAAGACGTTTATGGCAATCGTGTCGCGCTCGTTGGGGCAACGGGCATTGAACAAACTTCACAGCCTAGTAACGCAATTACGATCAACACTGGCAATGCAAAAGCGGACAAAATCCGCAATAACGCCGCGCGGCATGCTGCGAATGACGTGCTTCCTAACCTTGATAAGTGGGACGCAGCGGCGGCATATCCGCTAGACGCAATTGAAAAAGCTGGCAAGCTCGGCCTAATGGGTTTGTATGCGCCCGAAGAATTTGGCGGGCAAGGCCTCAGCCTCGCAGAAGGTATTCCGGTCTTTGAAGAGCTCGGCAAAGCCGAAGGGATTTATGCCTTCTCGCTGTCAATGCATAACATCGTTACATTTGCAGTGTGTGGGTTTGGACAAGACTCATTCAAAGCCAAGTGGGGGCCATTACTCACGTCTGGCCAAGCGCTAGGCGCATTCGACCTCACCGAACCACAGTCTGGCTCAGATGCAGCCAACATGCACACCATTGCCACCATCAACGAAGATGGCTCTTACACGATTAGCGGTAAGAAAGCGTGGGTGTCCTTGGCTGGTACAGCCGGTCTATATGCAGTGGTCTGTAAGACCTCAACCGAGCCGGGGTATAAAGACATGGCGATGGTCGCCATTCCAGGTGATACGCCGGGACTGTCCTTCGGCGATCCCTATGAGATGATCTCTAGCCCATTCTTGCCGCTGGCAGACATGACCCTCGACAATGTAACCGTGCCTGCAGAAAATGTCATTTTGCCACCGGGCAAAGGTCTCAGCGGCGCACTGTTCGCCATTGATATTGCGCGTACTTCAATTGCCGCGGGCTGCTGTGGTCTGATGAGCGCTGCGCTAGATCATGCGCTGGCGTACACCCGTGACCGCCAAATGTTTGGCAAGTCAACCTTCTCCAAACAAGGCATCCGCTGGTCATTGGCAGACGTTGCCACTGACTTGGAAGCCAGTCGTTTGCTGTACAAGTCCGCTTCAGAGAAGCTAGGTACGTCAGAAGGGACACTGATGGCTGCCCACGCCAAACGCTTCGCACCAGACGCCGCCGTCAAAGCGGCAGGGGCATGTATGCAAGCAATGGGGGGCTATGGTCTACTCAAGCCGTGGGCAGTTGAGCGTTTGTTCCGCCTCGCGCCAATCATGAAAGTAGTAGATGGCTCTACGGAAATTCAACGCGTCGTAATTGCGCGGGCGCTAGAAAAGCACGCAAAGTCACTACCGAAGGCAACTATCCCTAGCCAATAGACTAAAACGCATAACCGCGACAAGACACAAAATAAAAACGCCGCAGACGAAATCTGCGGCGTTTTTGTTTATACTCAACTATCAACTATCAACTATCAACTATCAACTATCAACTATCAACTATCAGCAATACTATTCCGTAGCCGCTCTACAATTGGAAACTTGACCTCAGCTTCAACCCCAGTCAACGCTTCCATTTCTTCGCGCATAATGCGGCCAATGACAATCGCATTCAGGCGATTGAGCGACAGCGGGATGC
>JAHDBS010000081.1:0-5844 GCA_020630225.1 Anaerolineales bacterium
CGCAATTATACGCTAAATTTGGCGTTATTTTGACCCTTTTATAGCACCTTGGGGGCATAAAAGAGCCGTTTTTGCCGATTCCGAGCATCGCAACTTTGCAAAAAACGCCTTGGATGCTCGGAAATAGACACGTGTCTGACACAGAAAAAGGGTAAAAAACAGGTCAAAACAAGTGTTTTTGAGGCAAAACAAGCTGTTTGGACCCGTTTTTTTCTAACCAAACTGCAAAAATTCCGAGCATCTCCGGAAGCCCTTAAAATGGGGGTGATGCTCGGACTCTGTCAATCGCAGTCGGTTTACCGCATTATTCCGCACAAAATCGCACAAATCTGGTCATCGGACGCAATATCAGCCCAACTGCGCACAAGTCCACAATTTTGATGCAGTATACTGAAACCTAGGCTATGGCGTCAGTGAAAGGACAAGCGCTGCACCTATAACACCCACTGCTTTGGCAGACCTTATTACAACACAATATTTTTCGTTTGGGGTGTGCACTTCTATGCGCCAAACGCATCAGATCGGGCTTTATTCTTACTATGGCATGCCTAATCGCAACGCTTGGTACAGAGCCGCAAGTTGTCACACTGGCGCTGCACCATTTACAAAACAAAGGGATTGAAATTTCTACGGTGCATGTTGTTCACACGCACTCGTCTTCAGCGCGTATTAAGCAGGCACTGACTGATTTGAACGCAGCATTTCAGTTACCAACTTACCAACACGTCACCCTAGCATTTTGTCCCATTACCCATAACGGGACGCCTGTTACCGATGTAGACACAGACTTTGGTGTTATTGGCACCATCAATACAATCTATGACTGCCTGCAAGCGGAGAAGCGTGCTGGCCAACACGTGCACCTCTGCGTGGCGGGTGGCCGCAAAACAATGTCTTTGTATGGCATGCTGGCAGCTCAAATGCTGTTTGATGCGCATGACAAACTCTGGCATCTTATTTCGAATGGGTCTCTGCTTGCTGAAAGACGGTTTGACCTACAGCCCGGTGACAATAGCCATCTCGTAGAACTACCAGTAATGGCATTGCAGGTGCTAGCCCCAGACTTGTTCAACTTCGCACCTAGTACCCCACCGCTAGAGACGTTCGCCCAAATCCACGCCTTACAAGTGCAACGCCATATTAGTAAAGGCGCTAAGTTTGTTGAACAGAAGCTCACGCCATCACAATGGCGGGTTGTTAAGACATTGCTAGCCCATAAAGAAACAGATCAAGCACTAGCGCTGCGCTTGAAGTTATCCCCCAAAACAATCGAATCGCATTTACGCGAAGCCTATGCCAAAGCCAATGAACACTGGGAAATTACAACAGTGCGGCGTGAGGTGCTAGTTGCCTTATTACAACCTTATTTTGACGCACAACATCTTCAGGGTATTTCCTGATGTCTCACACACCACACCTCATTACAATGTGACCAATACCTAATTTCAAGGAGTTTTATGCAAATAGATTTAGAACTAGAAACCGCCACGCCATGTTTAGCACACGGTGCAACAAACCAAATTCTCGCTATCCGTCCACCTGCCTTCAAAGGTATTTTGCATTACTGGACCCGCGCAATGTTAGGCGGCGTTTTAGGCGCAACAAATGCAGATGGCATTCGTCAATATGAAGAGAAACTGCTTGGCAGCACAAAGAAACAAGCACCACTCACCATTCGCCTAACAGAGATGGGATCGTTTCATCCAAAGTCGGTTGCGCTATTACCGCACAAATCTTGTCATCGAGAGCAAAGCCGGATGCCAACAATCCCCGCTGGCACAAAATTCAAACTGCGGTTGCAACTCAAGTTTACGCTAACCAAAGCCGAGCAACGTGCAATTTGCGCTTGCTTTGAAGTAGCCCTTGCGCTAGGCGCTATTGGGCAGCGGTCACGGCGCGGATTTGGCGGTTTATTAATTACAGCTTCCAGCGCATCAGACTGGGTTGCGCCAACGCCTTTATCAAAACCGATGGCATATGTGCAACATGTTGCAACGGTGTGCCGGTATGCGCAAAGTACGCTACGCACTATTGTTCCACCAGAAATGCACCTAGATCAATATGCCGCTGGCTACACGCCTTTTCCAACCATTAGCCAACAAAACGGATATTACAAGCGCGAAAACACATTTCAAAGCTTTGATAGCGGTCTACATGAATTAATGACCCAGATGCATAATCACCACAAACCAGCATTTGGGTCTGTAAGAGGCGGACGCCAAGGATCGCCAGTCTGGTTTAAATTCCTACCCATTCAACAAAGGTATGTTTTAGTCGCCGCAACGTTCGCCACAGCGCTACGAAACAATGCACAAGACATGCAACTTGTTGATCAAGTTTTACAAAATGAACTCAACATGAAGGCATTCGCCAGTGTACCGGGATGGAATCATTATGTCAGCTGATCAATCCGTCCTTATCTTTACGTTTTCACCTGTGCAGGCCTTTATTTCTGAAGCACGCCGCGCCGAAGATTTATATAAAGGTAGTGCCATTTTGGCAAATTTGGCGAAGGCGGTTGTGCTGCAACTTGGGCCAGACAACGTAATCTACCCCATTGTGGACCAAAACAGTGCACAAGCACGCCGGCCCGATGCAACAAATGTAATTGTGGCCATGCTGCCAACAGCAGAAGTAGAAAACTACGCAACTAGAGCAGAAGTCGCTTTACTAAACAGTTGGAAAGCCATTGCCGAGAAAGCCAAAATCAAAGCCACAAATGCCGGTCTAGAAACAGATGCCGTTTGGGACAACATTTGGCAACGCCAAACGAATAAGTATTGGCAACACTATTGGGCAAGTGCGCCGATAGTCAATGGCGACTATCCGGCAGCCTACACCGCAGCCCGAAATCTGCTCACGGCAACAAAATTTAGCCGTGTTTTTGCTGCGGCTGAAGAACCCGGCGCAAAAGATAGCCTAAGTGGCAGTCGCAGCGCATTACATACAAAGAAAACGCAGAACGCTTTGCAATATTGGCAGGCCATGACGGCCAAGCCAAAATTATTTTCCAGCAAAGTGCGCCCCAATGGCAAAGAACGTTTGGACAGCCTAGGCGTTATAAAACGCTTTGCAGAAATTGAACATGAGCGTTTTCTTTCCACTAGCAGCGTGGCCGCCCACGACTTTTTACAAGCATTGCGAACACATCCGGAAGGCCGCAGCGCGTTAGCTGCTTACGCCCAAGCGCTTGAAGCGCTATTGGGCACTGCATTGTTTGTAGTTTCAAAAGATGACCCCGATTGGCCATATGACGGATTGTTTTTCTATCCCGAAATCTTAAGCCCTAGTCAATTAGAGCGCGAGATTGGCTTGCGTGACGTCAATACAAAGTTGCTAAGTACCGCGCAAGCTGCGCTGAGTAAGTTGCATACGTTAGTAAAAGACCGGCCGTCACCCTACTACGCATTAATGTTTTTAGATGGCGATAGTATGGGCATCAAGATTGATGACCTCCTAAAACAAAATCAGGGGACTGCTGCATTAGACGCCCACAAACAGTTTAGCGGCCAAATTAGTGCGTTTTCGCAAACAGTACGTCCAATGCTAGATGCCTATGACCCACGTTTGAGTATTTTTATTGGCGGCGATGATGTGAACGCGTTTCTACCCTTGCAAGACCATCTGCAGCTAGGTTGGCAAGCAGCAGACTTGTTTCGTAACACGGTTGCAGGCAGTACGGCCTCAGCCGGAATTGCGCTGTACCATCACATGCTGCCATTAGCAGATGCAATTGAAACCATGCGTCAGGCTGAACAAAAGGCTAAGAAAACCATCGCTGGAAAAGACGGGGTTTGTGTAGGGCTCATCAAACGGTCTGGCGTGCCTTTGTATGCCCGCAGCAAATGGGCAGCACTACAAGCCGCTTGGCCATTGCTATTACAAGGCTTTCAGAACGACGAACTGGCCCAAAGCCTACCGTATGCATTACTTGCAGACGCCGCCACCATGCAGGGGCAATCAATTGATCTGCGGCGATTGCTGCTCAAACAAGCCTTAGCACGACACACCAGCAGCAGCGCAGACAAATCAGCATATTTGGAAACCATGTTGACATGGATGACTGCCTTAGATTCCGATTTGATTGACCGCGACAGCAAAGAGACAGAACGCAATGGGTTTCAGGCACTAGCCAATTGGCTTGTTATCGCTAGGTTTGTCGCACAAGGAGGCCATGACGAATGAAAACGCTTTATATAAATGCCGTCGATGTCTTACTGTTTCGTGATGGCAAACCGTTCGATTTTGGCATTAGTCAAAAGGCAAAAAGCGTGTATCCACCGGCTCCAACAACTGTTCAAGGTGCTATTCGGTCGCACTACTTAGTCCATAAAAACGTAGATCTAACGCAAAAGGCTGCGATTGAAGCATTAGTCGGCACCGACACAGACGTCTTAGATCTGCGCATTCAAGGCCCCTTTATTGCGCGTGAACGCGAAGACGGTCAGATTGAACGTTTGTTGCGCCGCCCCGCAGACAGTGCGCCGATTGATGACACAGCATTACAGGTATTGCCAAGCCACTTAGTCCACGCAGGAAAGTCTTCATTACAAAGGCATGCCTTGCAACCGTTGGGGCTGCATGATTTTATTCCGGGCAAAGCGATCTATGGCGACTGGGTAACTGAACAACAATTTTTTGACCACTATTGGCAGGGCAAACCATTTTCTGCAGTTGCGACTAGTGCGTTGTATACGGCAGAGCCAAGACTTGGCATTCAACTTGATCCGCGTCACAAAACCACGATCGATGGGCAACTGTATCAAGTGGAATTTGTAAAGCCGCAACCTGACACAGGTCTAATGATTTCAATAGACGGCTACCCAGACTGGCCAGACAACGGCATTCTGAAATTAGGCGGCGAAAGCCGTGGCGCTTATTACCGCACAATTCCGTACCAGCCACGCTACACAGCACCCAAAGCGCTTGGGAAACGCTTCAAAGTCTATTTTGCCACGCCAACGTACTTTGAAAATGGCTGGCAGCCTAGCCAATGGCAAAACTTCTTCACAGCCCCGGTAACGCTTAGCCGCGTTGCGCTAGGTGGTTATGAAACACACGCCGGATTTTCTAAAAGCAGTGGAAAAAGCCGCGCCGGTAAGCGTTATGTTCCCGCCGGGAGCGTTTACTACTTTGAAACAACCGCAAATGACTGTCAGCTCAATCCAAATTTAGAACAGCAAGCCATTACTAGCGCTGGTGCTGAAATTGGATTCGGTCAAGTCTTCATCACCGAATGGGAGTAATTGTTCTTATGTATGAACAACAACAAATCGTCTTCATTTATACAGAAACGCCACTACATGTTGGCGCAGGTAAATCAGTTGGCTATGTAGATTTACCAATTCAACGCGACCGCACAACCGGATACCCCATTGTGCAAGGCAGCAGCTTCAAAGGCGCAATGCGCAGTGCATACCGCACCCAACATGGCGTTGCAGACACTGATCCGCAGCTCGCTGAAATTTTTGGTAAAACGGGCCTAAAGCAAGACAACACTGCCGGAGCAGTATCCTTTGGGGATGCAAATTTACTATTGTTCCCCGTGCGTTCATTAAAAGGGGTCTTTGCGTGGTGTACTAGCGTCCACGCCTTGGCACAGTTTGAACGGACAGCCCGCCTTGGCGGCATGGCATTGCCTTGGCAGCTTCCCACAGCGCCAGCTACAGACACTGTGCTGTTGGGTAAACATGCAACAACGCTTAGCGCACAGGGCACAGTTGTTTTAGAAGAATTCAGCTACACCATTGACCAAAGCCAAAAAACGGCAGTTGATGCCATTAGCGCGTGGCTGGCTACGCACGCATTTGCAACTGCGGGGCATTATTGGCAAACCGCGCTACA
>JAHDBS010000081.1:5944-7835 GCA_020630225.1 Anaerolineales bacterium
GGCTGGCTACGCACGCATTTGCAACTGCGGGGCATTATTGGCAAACCGCGCTACACAAACAACTCTGTATTTTGCCAGACGACGCCTTTCGCAGTTTTGCGCAATTTGCAACCCAAGTGCAAACGCATATCAAGCTAGATCCGGATACCAAAACTGGTATTAACGGTGCCCTTTGGACACAAGAAAACCTGCCAGTAGACACCCTGCTGTATGCCCCATTACTTGTACGTGGTGCGCGCCGAGCATTGGCAAGCAGTGTCGGGCAAACAGCACAAGAAATTGCTGACAAGCTGGCTGTAAAACGCTTGCAAATGGGCGGGGCCGAAACAACCGGGCACGGTTGGGTCAACCTAAGCATGTACAGCGACCAAGCAACAACAGAGGACGCATAATGGCTACTTTAGATCAGAAACGTGCGCAGCATGCACTTGCTAAACTCAATAATGTTGTAGCTGACCAAACTGCTGACAATGCAAAATACAAAACCTTTGCCAAAGATGCACCTGCCAAAATACACCTAAATGGGCTAATACAGACGCTAGCTTTTCTACATGTCAAAAGGAATAGTAATAACCAAGGTGAAAAAACCGCCGCACGTTATCTGATTACAAGCCTTAATGACTGGTTACGTGCGTACCAATTGCTACCACGTGAAGCAGTCTCGTTATTTACCTGGCTTGCGAATACAGCAACAACTGATCAGTATCAGCACGCAACAAGTGAAGCAATTGCCTACCTAACTTGGACTAAACGCTTGGCAGAAGCCCACACTGAAGAGCCACTGGAGCCTGAGGAATGAGTATTCCTTACAACTTGAAGACCAGACGCGTTTGGGAAAATCGAGCGTTTGGGCAGGCTGGACAAAATGCAAGTCTGATCTTAGACAAGTTTGCGCACGACGTGTCGCCAGACATTATTGAGGCAAAACAGGATACTTGGGATGACGTCATTGCCGCCAAACCCAGCGATGGTTTACACAAGGCCCACCTCAAGCGCCTCAAGCAGGTGGTTGCCAATGCCCACGGACGCTGTTTTAGTATGCAAACAGAATGGCGCTTAGTTGCAGGATTAGGCCAAAAAGGCCCCTTGGAACTTGGCTTTGCCTTCGACCGCTATGGGCTGCCAGTCTTACACGGTAGTGGCTTGAAAGGCCTAGCACGGGCTGCAGCCCGCTCCGAACTGGGCGCTGACGCAGAACAAAACGCTACTTTTTTACAAGTTTTTGGCACAGAAACAACTGCTGATCCCGCTGCCAGCGGCAACGTTATTTTCTTTGACGCCGTGCCGTTAGCTGACTATGCGCTATCAGTAGACATTATGACGCCGCAATTCTTTAACTACTACAACAGTGGCCAAAGCTTTGCGAAAGATTCAGACAAAGTTACCCCTATTAGCTTTCTATCGCTGACGCCCAATACAGATTTTCTGTTTGCAGTTGGCAGCCGAGACAGTAGCGCCGATAACGCATTGGTCACTCAAGCCCAATCATGGTTGGTTGCAGGGCTTACAACATTAGGGGCAGGCGCAAAAACAAGTACCGGCTATGGATATTTCACTCTTCCCGCAAAAGAAATCAGTTTAACAATTGAAACTACGGACACAGAATCTGTCACCGGGAATTTAACTAGCCAACCCCAAACCACTTACCAAGGTAAAGGTAAGATCAAACATAACAATGGACGCCTTCACAAGTTGAAGGATGAAAATACGGGAATCTTACATACATTTAGCATTGACGCCTATTTAGATAAGGGAAAACAGCCGCGCAATAAAGCAATCGTAAATTTTCTACTTGAAGATGGAAATATTGTGAAAGTTTGGCAGTAACAAATACGTATGCATTTGCTAAATTTCTCACACCCGCTGACAGCCGCCCAGTTGCAAGACTTAC
>JAHDBS010000081.1:7935-14498 GCA_020630225.1 Anaerolineales bacterium
ATGCATTTGCTAAATTTCTCACACCCGCTGACAGCCGCCCAGTTGCAAGACTTACAAGCACGTCTGCAAACCACAATTACTGTTACAGATATCAAAGTACAGTTTGCCGTAAATCAGCCATTTGAACCGCAGTTGGCCACGCTAATGGCATCTGTTCCGCTAAGCGCCGAAGCTTGGCAAACAGACGCGCTGCTGATCAACTTGCCAAGCCTCAATTACATTAGCGCGTTGTTGCTGGCCGACCTACATGGCCGCATGGGGTATTTCCCCACCGTTATTAGGCTGCGTCCAGTAGAAAACAGCACACCGCCCCGGTTTGAGGTGGCAGAACTGCTAGCGCTCCAAGCGCAACGCAACCTAGCTAGAGGCCAACGTTGACCACAAGTGCGGTGAGCCTAAGCAGCACTGTCTTGCAGTTGACAGCGCTAGAGTCTATTCCAGCGGCTGCAAAATCTGGGGCACCCCACTTTTGGGGCCGCGCCATGCAGGCGGCCTTTTTACAGGCAATTCGGCAAGTAGACCCAACGTTAGCCAAAGCACTACACCCTAAAACGGGGGGGAATGCGCTAAAGCCCTATACGGCAACTGACTTATGGGGCTGGCCGCGGGCAGCAACATTACCAGTAGGCGGTACCGCTTATGTCCGGTTTACGGCATCTAGCGCAGCGGTATGCCGTGCTTTAGAGATGGCCGTTTCGCAAGGCGGCCTCCAGCCAAACACAGGCCTGATGGCTGCTGATTATGCACTCCGTATTGTTGACGTAGCAGCAGACCCTGTTTGGAGCAGCAGCACAACCTACGAAGATCTGTCTGCTAAATGGTTGCTAAACTCAGACAATCCAACATCGTACATCCAATTACGCCTGACTAGCCCAACCCGCTTCAAACAACATGGCGGGTATGCCCTCTTCCCTACCCCAACCTTAGTATTTTCTAGCTTGCTGCATAAATGGAATGCGGTTTCACCAGTGACAATTCCAGCAGAGTTACTGACTATTGTGAAAGAGGCTGTTGTAGTGAGCTATTACGATCTGCACAGCGTTCAAGTGCAGCTAAAAGGTCCGCTACGCCCGGCAAGTAAAGGTGACGTTCGTTATTTAGTGACCACTAAGGATGCCTACTGGCGCAATTGTTTACAACTGTTAGCGGAGTTCGGCTTTTATGCAGGACTAGGGGCTAACAGCACAACCGGGCTAGGCCAATGCCGTGTTATGCCACCAAGAAATAGAGGATAACCCATGCAAAACATTTCTCGGCAATTTATATTTGCCGCCACAACCGTAATTTCAGTGATCTTCGGGATTTTACTAGAGTCACTTTCCGGTGATCTCTTAGAAACTTGGGATGATGAGACTAAGATTGCTCTTTTGATAACGTTAGGTCTTCTGCTCAGTGTTTTTGCTTGGCTGCAAAGCCGCTTACCAAGTACCCAAGCAACGTTGGGGCAATCTATTATCCTCAATGAAGAACGTAACGATGCAAGCCAAAAGCATATCAAACGAGGCTTAGTGATGATGGTGTCACCCTATTCACCACAAACTTCTGTCATTGGTGCAGAACTAAGAAAAGCCGCAGATGCAGAAAAAGTAAAGGTGCTTGAAAAAATTGAAGCCGCTAAACAAACTTTAGATTTTGAGACGCTAGACCTGCCAAATTCAAATTTAGCAATTGGCATCAAGGCTGTAAAAGCACATGCTAGCAAACTAGAGGTCTGCTGGTTGCTTTCTACTGAAGATCTTCACAATAAAAATGGCGAGCTTATCAAGCATGGGTCTTTTGATTCAGCCCGTTTATTGGCATCATATCTCAGCCAGTTGCCAGAACTGGCTAACGTTGAGTTTCTTTATGAAGACTATACGATTCCGCAGGGCGTTTCCTCCAGCATTGTCAAGAGTATTCGAGACGCAATGGATCGCGTGTTTAAGGATGCCAATGCACTCAAAATTGATACGCAAAGTATGGCGGCCGATATGACCAGCGGAACCGGTGCAATGAAATTAGGCATGGTGTTAGCCTCATTAGATGGGAATCGTGATATTCAATTTGTCGGCACCACCTATGCCGAAGACAACAACCCGATTAAGGGGGAACTCAACCCCATTTTGTATCCATTTACAGTCACAAAAACCTAGCCAGCTTCTGCTTACAACCAAATTCCGAGCATCCCCCCACTTTTAAGGCCTTCCGGAGATGCTCGGAAAATTTGCAGTTTGGTTAGAAAAAAAACGATCAAAACAGCCAATTTGGCCCTAAAACAGGCTGTTTTAGCCATTTTTTCATGCCAGACACGTGTCTATTTCCGAGCATCCAAGGCGTTTTTTAGAAGTTTGCGATGCTCGGAATCGCGCAAAACGGGCTTTTTATGCCCCCTAAGAGCTATAAAAGACCCCAAAACAAGCCAAATTTAGCGTATAATTGCGGTCACAAAACAAAAAACGCCCGCTAGGGCATTGAAACGATGCGGGCCTGGGTCGAAGTGTTATGAGACTCTTTTAGAGTGTCACAAAACAAAAAACGCCCGCTAGGGCATTGAAACCATTTCCACGTTAAATACCGGTATAAATAAGAGTCAGTCACAAAACAAAAAACGCCCGCTAGGGCATTGAAACCATTCTACAAAACGGATGTTCATACATTTCCGTAGAGCGACGTCACAAAACAAAAAACGCCCGCTAGGGCATTGAAACTGATTTTCTCAGATTCTGACAACAACTTTTTCAGCAAAGTCACAAAACAAAAAACGCCCGCTAGGGCATTGAAACTCAGGTTAGCGTCTGTCAGCGCCTGTCAGGTGTCACAAAACAAAAAACGCCCGCTAGGGCATTGAAACTCGCTCCCAACTTTTGCTGCAACCCAAGTGCCACCAGTCACAAAACAAAAAACGCCCGCTAGGGCATTGAAACCGTTTACGGTCTTACCACATACTTCCAAACTGGCTTGGTCACAAAACAAAAAACGCCCGCTAGGGCATTGAAACCGTCCAGCTTGACCCTCAGCGGATCATCCTTTTGCTAAGTCACAAAACAAAAAACGCTCGCTAGGGCATTGAACTTATTTGAACATACGCAAAGAGACCTGCTTCTTTGCACTGACCACCATAGTTATGCCTAACAAATCATTCAACCCTGCAACCTTAGAAAACGTTTTAAATTGGGGCAATATGCGCCAAGCATGGCGGCGCGTTCGGAAACAAAATAGCGCTGCGGGGCCAGACCATGTGACGGTCAAGCGTTGGAATTTAGACTGGGAAACCCGCCTGCATTTATTGATCGATGCCGTGTATCAGCGTGTGTATACCCCACTCCCACCTAAGCAGTTTTACATTCCAAAAAAGTCAGGCGGAAAGCGCCTTATTCAGATATTTTCTGTGACAGACAGAGTCTTGCAGCGCGCATTTTTACAGGTTGTTTCGCCTGTATGGGAGCGTGTTTTCTTGCCTAGCAGCTTCGGATTTCGACCCAAGCAGGGCGTGGCCAATGCGGTAACTGCTGTGGTGCGCCACCGGGAACGCGGCTATCGCTGGGTCTTAGATGCTGATATCACGCGCTGTTTTGATAATTTACGCCACAAACTTGCGCTAGACTTATTTCAAGCCCAGATCCCTGACCGCAATTTACGCTGGTTGCTCAAGCAATGGCTAAACGTCGCGAGTAAAACAAAAGTGGGCTTGCCAATGGGCGCGGTGGTTTCGCCATTGTTATGTAACGTTATTCTGCATCAGCTTGATTTGCAATTCAAACAGCAAGACTGGCATTTAGTGCGCTATGCCGATGACTTCATTGTGCAAACACAGACAGAAGATGGCATGCACGCTGCCAAAGCACACACTGAATCGACCCTCGCCACATTACATCTAACGCTACATCCACGCAAAACAACATTAACACACTTTGATAGCGGCTTTACATTTTTGGGTGTAAATTTCAAAAATAATTTTTACAGCTATACCCAACACAACAAACGGATTGAAGTGGCCGGGCCAACAGTCCGCGTATTGCACGCCTTTCCACCTACATATTATGAGTTTTGGTAGGCTAAAATGCCCACATTGTATGTAACCGCAACTGGCAGCCGGGTTGAAAAACATTATGGCCGCTTCCGGATTATGCGGCATGATGAGGTGTTACTTGCCGTACCTATCAACCGCGTCAGTGGCATTGTGCTGGTTGGCCACTGTGGCATTACCACGCCTGCTTTACAAACATTGCTGACCAATGGGGCTAGCCTCAGCTTAGTCTCTCGCACGGGTCGGCTTTCAGGACGGCTTGTTGCACCAAATGCCCGCAACATCACACTGCGGCATCAGCAATATAAACGTAGCCATGACCCACAATTTTGTTTAAGCGTCGCCCAACAATTTGTACATGGCAAGCTCATCAACTGCCGCACCATGATTCGGCGCATTGGCCGCGCAGATCGGCATCGGCAACATCAATTTCCTGAAAGAACCGTGCTCATTGTGCAATCTGCCCGCACATTAACCCAAGCCATAGATCGCATACCAACAACAACCAGTTTATCTGAATTACGCAGCGTTGAAGCGAATGCCGCTAAAGCATGGTATCGGGTTTACCGCATTGCCGTTAGGCAAGGGTTTCACTTTGAACGCCGTAGTAAGCGCCCCCCGAAAGACCCCACCAACGCCATGATGAGCTTTACCTACATGCTGCTCAAAGACAGCATATTTAGTGCGTGCGAGGTAGCCGGGTTAGATCCATGGGATGGCTTCTACCACGCAGACAAATACGGACGGCCAGCCTTAGCCTTAGACCTAATGGAAGAATTCCGCCATATCGTTGCCGATTCTGTTGTGTTGACAGCCATCAACAAGCGCATGATCAAACACAAAAACTTCGAAGAGGATAACAATCAATGGCGTTTAGATGATGTTGGCTTGCGCAAACTCATTCGTTTATACGAACGGCGATTACAAACACTCGTGTTTCATCCCATTGCCGGGCGACGCATCAGCATGCGCAAGATATTTGAAGTGCAAGCGCGTCAGCTCAGAAAAACAATTGAAAACGATGACACAACTTATGTGCCATTCTGTCTTAAATAGAGTGTAACCCTTACCATGCCGCCCAACACCCAGCGCGTTGTCATCGTCTATGACATTCCTAACGACCGCCGTCGCACAAAATTACACAAAGCGCTGCTAACTTATGGAACGCCAGTGCAATATAGTGTTTTTGAGGGCAACTTAACCGTCACAGAACGCAAGGAATTATTTGCACTCCTTAAGAAAATCACTAAACCACGCCAAGACAATGTGCGCGTCTATGTCTTGTGCGACACATGCTCCGCACGCAGCACGCTGTTTGGCGTTGCAAAACCAGTAGAGTCAGCTGCAGTTTTTATTGTTTCGGACTGATTCCGAGCATCACCCCCATTTTAAGGGCTTCCCGAGATGCTCGGAAAATTTGCAGTTTGGTTAGAAAAAACAGGTTCAGGCAGCCTGTTTTCACCAAAAAATGCCTATTTCAACTGGATTTTAGCCAGTTTTCGACACCAGGCACATGTCTATTTCCGAGCATCCAAGGCGTTTTTTACAAGTTTGCGATGCTCGGAATCGGCAAAAATAGCCTTTTTATGCCCCTAAGGTGCTATAAAAAGGTCAAAATACTGCCAAATTTAGCGTATAATTGCGGTCACAAAACAAAAAACGCCCGTCAGGGCATTGAAACCTTCCCGAATACTTCTGAAGACCGGACAACGTTTACGTCACAAAACAAAAAACGCCCGTCAGGGCATTGAAACATTCAACTCCCATCTGAGCAGCAATATCTCTAATAGTCACAAAACAAAAAACGCCCGTCAGGGCATTGAAACCAACGTCGTTAGCATTTGATGCGTAACGGTGTGCTAGCGGTCACAAAACAAAAAACGCCCGTCAGGGCATTGAAACTTGGGAAGGACAAGCCTTTGATCGTTTGTTTCTTAGTCACAAAACAAAAAACGCCCGTCAGGGCATTGAAACTATAGGTAAGCGCGCGCACGGCTGTTGACCGTCGTTGGTCACAAAACAAAAAACGCCCGTCAGGGCATTGAAACTTGTTGTGACCTTGACAGCCTCTAAGTTTCCAGAACAATTTGTCACAAAACAAAAAACGCCCGTCAGGGCATTGAAACGCGTCGGCCAACTGTCCGATCACTGTTTTTACTGACGGTCACAAAACAAAAAACGCCCGTCAGGGCATTGAAACAGCCAAGCTTACGCTAAGCTTGTAAAAAACCTGAAAGTCACAAAACAAAAAACACCCGTCAGGGCATTAAAACCAAGCAGGTTGCTTCGAGCAACTTGCTTGGTGCAAGCGGAAACACCGCACCCTTAAAACAAAACAGGCCGCTGTGTTTCCACAACGGCCTGTCTCAATTCAATCTCAATTCGCCAACTACGCTGGCAACAATTTCGCAAATTTACGCTTGCCAACTTTCAGCACAGTTTCTTCAGTCAGCGTGACCACGTGCTTGATGTCCTGTTGCTTTTCGTCATTGAAGCGGACACTGCCTTGTTGAATCAGGCGGCGGGCTTCAGACTTGCTTGGCGCAAACTTGATTGA
>JAHDBS010000082.1 GCA_020630225.1 Anaerolineales bacterium
CTTGGGGGCAGATTCAGCGACTGGCAGCTAAACATAATGTTTATTTAGTTTCGTTTTCAAAAAATAAACAGGTAAAC
Organism: Anaerolineales bacterium; assembly: GCA_020630225.1. Classification (GTDB taxonomy): domain Bacteria; phylum Chloroflexota; class Anaerolineae; order Anaerolineales; family UBA6668; genus JAHDIM01. Next base: position 78 of record JAHDBS010000082.1, read on the forward strand.
ACCGTATGTGTTGAGCAAATTCACCTAGATGAGCCGGAGCGAAACAAACTAAACAGAATAAACACGATTGTTGCCAGTAACCATGCTGATTTGAAGGTGCGATTATTATCTACTGAGTATCAAACGGCTCTTGAGAAATTGTTGGTAGAGAAAAGATTTGATGGCGTCCACATTGAAGGGCTTGAAATGGGCGCTTACATTGACACAGTGCGTCAAAAAAGCAGTAGCAGCAAGATTGTCTTTGATGCGTTCAATGCAGAATTATTGATCCAACAGCGGGCTTATGACACAGATAAGACTAACCCGCGCCGGTGGCCACATGCGTTATATTCACGATTGCAACTCCCCCGTATCAAACGTTTTGAGAAACATGTATGTGAATTAGCAGACCACGTTTTATATGTATCGCCTGAAGATGGTGTTGAACTTCGCAAACATGGCGTAGACAGTGACTTTATTCTGGTACCCAATGGCATCCATGTGAAAAATTACAGCGTAGCCACACCACAAAACGCAAATCCCACGTTGGTTTACACAGGCAAAATGGACTATCGCCCTAATGTAGATGCCATCATTTGGTTTGTAAACGACATCCTACCGAAGCTACGGGAACTATTCCCGCCTTTAGAATTGCTTATTGTTGGAAAGTCGCCTACTGAAGCAGTTAAAGCGCTCGGAAAAACGGCTGGTGTCACGGTCACGGGAATAGTTCCCGAGATCCAACCCTATATGGCAAAAGCAGATGTTTACATTGCCCCACTTCGCATGGGCGGCGGGACGCGTTTCAAATTGTTGGAAGCAATGGCAATGGGACGGCCCATTGTCTCTACCCATATTGGCGCTGAAGGTTTTTCTGCCACGAATGGTCAGGAAATGTATTTAGCAGACAGTGTAGAAGCTCAAGTTGATGCCATCAGCCGCATATTGAGGGATCCTGAAGCAGGGAATGCGATGGGCTTACGTGGACGCAAGTTTGTTGAAGAACACTTTGACTGGAGCGTTATTTTGCCAAAGTTAGATGCACTTTATGAGGATTAGATCCCACCAGTAAAGGCACCAATGAAATCTATTCTTTCGATAAGAAATTTATTAGCCGACAAGTTGCGGGAAGGACTGCGCCAAGGCAGTAAAGAACGGCAAAATCAGTTGAGGAAAGACTCCGAATACAAGTAAGGCAATTGTGCCAACAATACACATCACATTATTGATCGGGTTATCAGCTAAGTCTGACTGAGCATCCACCGCAGACCGATCCAATAACATGCGTGCCCCACGTGCATAGGCCAAAATAATGCCCACGCTAGATAGCATCAGTGCATATGCTGCCCACGGATTTGACACAATCAACTCTTGGTAAAGTTGCCAGCGAATAGGAAAACTCACTGTCAACGGAAAGCCGATTAATGACAAGCCACCAATGAACATTGCTAGCGCAGCAAATGGCTTACGCCAAGCTGCTCCTAATAGGGCATCAAACGTATCATTACCATCAGGTGCCAGCGCCCCAATCCCAATGCCCCACAACACAATTGCAGGAATGCGAACCATCAGCAAGACTAAACCAATCTGATAGCCTGAAAAATCAGTTAGCGTGAAGGTTAGGTAAGTCGCCCCAAGGTCAGCTAAGATCGCATATCCCATCAAGCGCCCAAAGCTACGTTGTCCAACCGCAAACACGCCAGCGACTACAACTGTCGCAATTGCACCCCACCCAAATACGTTTTGGAAAATGTAACTCGAACGGAGCCAATCAAAATCTGCAAGTGAAGAAATGAGGACAAATAGGACGGCAAGGTTCACAACGGCAATCACAAATGCCGCAGCGTAAGAATTGGCATCCTCTAATGCTGTTGGAACCCAAGAGTGAAACGGAAAAACGCTGAGAAGGACTAAAAAGCCGATGCTAAGCAACAGCGCAGCCTGATCAAGAATATCAATGCCACTTTGAGCATTACCAGCGCCTTCAAGTTGCCACCCTGCGAGCAAGACGAACGGCACCCCAATCGTGAAAAACACCAATAGTCGCAGTGCGCCCCGGGTCTTGAAGTGCGTAATGTCACTCAGCAAAAAGACGGCTGACACAGCAAGTACTTGCAAAAATAGGGCTGCAAATTGGAATGGTTTGACCATCACTGTTGCGGCGACCAGCATCAAAATCAGCATAGATGCCGTGACAAATGTTGGTGCAAGCCGCAAACTAAACGCGCCAATGTAGAAAAGCAGCGCGATGAGCAACAGCATCACTAACGCGGGACGGACTTGATCAGAAAAAGTAAGCGCTCTGCCCGCAAACGCTAAGGCGGGCTGCAGGGTCAGGTTTTGCCCCAAAGCAATTACATTGCTTTCCAATGGCACCTGCGCAGTAAAGATCAACAAAATTGCGGTGACAATGAAGGCAACGCCCAGTTGCAACATTTGCCAACGACCGGCAAACCAAGCTACACCGGCACCTAGGCCTAAAAAGGCTAAAAGCAGAAAAGGTATATTGACAACCATTAGAGCTCTTCAACCTCCAAGAAGCGTTCGGCACGCACCAATGTTAGATAGCCAGTGCCAAGCGCCACGCAAATATTCACGATCGCAAGCATTGCAACCACAGCTAATGAGGGCTGCAACAAAGCATAGACTAAATCAAAGCCAGTAAGCAGCATCACCATCCCCAGACCAGCGCGAAACGGCGCTTCAGTCAGGCCAATCACGGCAATCCCAAGCGCAATCATGACAAAGCTAATACTGATGATCTCCGGACTAAGGCTAAGAATGGTCTGCGTTGCATCAAAGCCAGCAAGCCGCAACGCGACAATGCTTAGAAAAACAACAATCAGTCCGCGAAAGATGAATGTAGAAATGTTGGCTGGTGTTAGCCCACGCTCTGGCTCAATTTGTAAAGGAGCCGTCGCCTCGACATCCAATTCGTCAAGCGAAACGGCTTGAATTGACATTGTTCCAGACTCAATCGTACTTGTGAGTTCTGGTGTTTCAATCCAGTGGACTTGCCAAGCCGTGGCAAAGAACATGATGGTAACAATGATGGCCGCAATGGCTTTTGCCAGCACCAGATAAGATGGCAGCGTATTAATAAAAATCAATACAGCAACTAGGAAGACGGTAAAAATCACGCCAACCTGCATGCGACGATCACGCAATAAAAGCAACGCTGCCCCGCACCCAATGGTGAGAAGTAACGCCACATTTAGAAAAACAGGAGTTGAGAAAAATTCCATTAAGAACTAACTAATTACGACACTGGCAAATAAAACAATTAATACCAAAGCCCAAAGTACAGCCCCCTCACCTTCCAGAACAGCACCAATGCCATTTGAAAAGCGAGTCACGCCTTTGAGCGTATTACTTGAAACAATATCACCGCCGGTTGAAAACAACGCCTCGCGGATTGAAATTAGCAGTGGACGCAGCGTTGCATCTAGATACCACAGCACAACACCTAGCATGAGCGCAAACAAAGTTGCCCCAACTGCAAGTAACCCTGGTGCAGTCGCAATCTGTGCAAAACTGAAGCCAAGCGTAAAGTCTCCTAATGATGTCACCACAATTGGCAAAATGCCAAACACAATCACTAGTAAACAAGGCAGCCCTAGTAACACCATCAGATAGCCAGGCGAATATTGCGACTCTGGCAAATCATCTGGATTGTTACCGAACAAAATACGCAAGTAGCCCGTAACAAGCAATACTTGTATCAGCAAGGCAACAATGAGCAGTAACCACTGACGGGCTTCAGACAACCCCGACAAAAACGCAAATTGACCTACAAAACCAGCGGTCAATGGCAACCCCACTAACGCGGCTGCGCCGATGAACGCGAGCACAATAAAAACCTGCGCATTATGCCGTGGCTTTTGATAAGTAAACAAAATACCCAGTCCTAATGCCACAGCAAAGGTCTGCATCAGTACAGCTGTTTGCGCCAAGTCTCCGCCAAACACAGCCGTCAAGGCGAGCAAACACGCTTGCGCAAACACGACCTGCATCAGTCCAATGCGCGGAGCTGAAAATAGCCAAACGCGAATTGCACCGTAGAGGCCAAGCAACAGCACAACCAGTAACAATCGTCCGTTGACATCACCCAAAGCTAAGGCTGGCGCAGCCATAAATAACAATCGTCCAGCCACAATATATGCGGTCACGTTGACAAACAAATTGATTTCCGGCGGAATAGCGCTAATTTTTGTGCCTTGCGACGCTGTAAAACTGAAAGAGCTAACGCGGAAAATTGCGGCGATGAGCAGTGCCACCCCACTCTGATATGGAAGTTCAGCACCGCTACCAGCTAACACAGCAAGTAACGCCGCAGCAATAACGCTAAGTGTCGAAAGCAGATCAAAGCCTAGGGCAACTGAAATACGACGGCCAATTGTGTCATCTGCCAATTTAGCTTCAGTACGCTGTCTTAGGAAAAACAAGCTTGCAAAGACACTAACATCCAGCATCGCAAGTGCTAAGCCTAATGACAATAATGATCCGGCCCACAATGCCAGCAAGCCTGCTAGACCAATAATGGAAAGGCAAACAGCCGGAAGCTTGCTAACATTCTCTAGAGAACTAAGGCTTGAGAAACCAGCCATCAGCAGCACCGTCAAAAACGCCAAGCTAAAGATCCATGCCGGAGCATCAACTAAACCTTGATACCCAAACACATCGTTGCCAACAGTCCAGTTCGCGAACGACAATTCAGCTGGAAGAAAAATGAATAGTGCCAGTTGTAAAACAAAAACAATGGCAAATCCACCAGCGACGATAAGTGCTGTCAATTTGAACTCAGAGATTAGTCCATAAATGGAAAATGCACTGAGCAATAACAGCAGAATTAAGACAATAGCTGCAAGCATAAAACGCCCGCGATTCTAGCACAGCGACTTGGGTGAATGGCACATCCCTGATAGCATGTAGCCCAGCAGCCCGCCGCGTTGATTAGCCAATGGGTGACAGTGGGTTAGACAAACACAAAAACACGATGCAAACGAACAAACCGCTCATTTTTTGCCTTAGTAGTAATGCCGCTATGCAAGCACAGCTCACAGCCCGCTTGCAAGAAAACCACTATAACGTTAGCAACTGGCAGACATCTGAAATCAATGACATTATTTTGGACCGTCCGACTGAACCAACCACGGGGCCGCTTGCTGACCTCATTCGAGACATTGCGACACGCCAACCGACAGTAATTGTTATTGATGAATTCACCGTCAGCGAAACAATTCTCGGACTACTCACCAGTAGCCCGGCAACACGGCGCTTACCGCAATTGGTATGGCGGTCTGAAGCAGCAGATTTAGATAGCGTCCTAATCGACATCCGCAGTGTTGTAAACACCGCAGCGGCTATCAAAACCATCGATTGTCAGCGCCCCCTATTACCAGAGGCACTTGAAGGAATTAAGCTGTTCAATGCTGGCCAATACTACAAAGCACATGACCCTTTGGAAGAAGCCTGGAATCAAGAAGAAACGCCCGATAGAGATCTCTATCGGGCGCTATTGCAAGTTTCAGTTGCATATCATCATTGCGAACGGGGCAACTATCGTGGTGCAGTCAAGCTATTGTTACGCGCCAAGCAATGGCTAGCAAAACTACCCGACCAATGTCGTGGCGTTGAGATTGGTCAATTTAGAAAAAATGCGCTTGAAGTTGAAGCACACTTGCTTGAATTGGGCAGTGACAACATGGCCGCGTTTGAAACAAGCCGAATTGCACCGATCCAATTCAGGCTTTTAGACTAAACCGGAATTTTTGTATTCTGAATTAGCTCATTCATGATGTCCACTGGACTGCGCCCTTTTAGCGCGGTCTCTGGTTTCATAATGAGCCGATGCGCCAAACAAGGCACAGCCATTGTTTTCACGTCGTCTGGCAGGACATAGTCCCGTCCGCGCATTGCGGCAAGTGCTTGTGCAGCGCGGAACAGGCCCAAGCTCCCACGCGGACTAGCACCCATCACAAGTTCAGGATGTTGTCGGGTGTAATGCACCAAGGTTAGTAAGTAATTCCGAACCGTTTCATCCACATGGACATTGCGCACTTGTGCCCATAATTTAGGCAGTTGCGCCCCTTCTACAACTTTCCGCAATCGATCAACCGGATGTGACCGTTGCAAATTCACCAACATTTGGCTTTCTTGTAAAAAGTCTGGATAGCCAACATGCAATCGCATGAAGAAGCGGTCTAGCTGTGCTTCAGGAAGCGGAAAAGTCCCTTCAAATTCAATTGGGTTTTGCGTTGCTAACACCAGAAAAGGCTGCGGCAGCTTGTACGTTTTGCCATCAACACTGACCTGCCCTTCTGCCATCGCTTCAAGCAATGCACTTTGAGTCCGTGGCGTTGCCCGATTGATTTCATCTGCCAGCAAAATATTGGCAAAAGCTGGACCGGGTCGAAATTCAAACTCAGCCGACTTCTGGTTGAAGACAGACACGCCAGTCACATCATTTGGCAAAAGGTCTGGCGTACATTGCAGACGCTTAAACACCACGCCCAAAGATTGCGCCATTGAGCGCGCCAACATTGTCTTCCCTGTTCCAGGGTTATCTTCTAACAACACGTGTCCGTCACAAAGGACAGCTAACACAAGCATTTCAATCACCGAGCGTTTGCCAACAATGACCGTTTCAACATTGGCAATTACGGCTCGGGTAAAGTCTTGGATTTCTTTCATTTAGGTAAAACTGTTTACTTCTAATTTTGTATTTACTTGGCAGAGACCGTAAGCGATCAGACACTGCCAAGCAGTTAACAAATTTGTTGCTTTATTATTTATGCGCAACTAGAGCAACCGCAAAAACAATTGCTCCATGTCACTATAGCAGTTTTAGCCGTCAAACACATAAACTCGATATTAACGGTTACTATAAGTTTTACAAACCACCCCAACGGATACACAATGCTATTTCCAGCCGATATTCCAAACCGCTTAATGCGCTTAGATCAAATTCGCCCCCACCGTGTCCACTATGCCAAAGTGGATGGTAATCCTTACGTGATCATCAAAATAGATGGTGCGTTAAAAGTCTTTAGCGCTGTCTGCCCCCACGCCCTAGGCGACTTGTCGTATGGTTCAGTTGTGGATGGCCAAATTGATTGCCCTAGTCACGGTTGGCGATTTTCATTACAAGATGGATTATGCCAATGGCCTAGCGAAACAAAACAGACCTTGAAGTTTCTAGAAACAACAGAGATTGAAGGCTGGCTCTGCCTAGCTTAGGCTAGACTACAAGCGCCCTAACATTCGGTAGACAGCAATGCCAATATACTCACGAATGACGCGAGAGTTGATGGCCATATATTCCACATCCGGCACGACAAACAACAACAGTGTTGCAAAGTTCGGGTCCACAATTTGATTGAGTTCAAATTCAGTGATGGAATAATCCGTAGGGACAGCAACAACATCTAACCCTTGTCCAGCAAACAGCGCATAGGCTCTTGGCATATGTAACGCTGATGTGACGAGCAAGATTTTTTCAAAGCCTTCCTCTTCGACAATTTTTCGGGTCTCAACTGCATTTTCATAAGTGTTGGTTGAACGTTCTTCTAAAATGACATCTGCCTCATCAACCCCTATCATTTTCAAGACAGACAAAATAGCTTGCGCTTCAGAGTTTTCGTAGCCAAACTGATAAATAATCCCGCCGCTGACAATAATCGTGTCCGCATAGCCTTCTTGCTGTAAATGCCCCGCCAGTAAATATCGATCCCCTGCTTCACCAACTTCCGCAATTAAGCGCGGCCAGTCCTGATGCCGATGCCCTCCACCCAAGGTTACAATCGCATCCGCTTGTGGGATCTCAGCCGGCGGCAAATGTTGCCATTCCAACGACTGAACAGCTTTAGTTGCTACCCATCGGTTGCCCGACACAAAAATCAAAGCAATTAGCAACAGCAATAAATTACGACTAAGCGTCTGACGATTACGCAAAAGCAACGCCAACACAATCAGCATTAGGCAAAGCCCAAGCGGCACAACTAATAACGGTAAAAATTTAGAAAAAATAAACCACATAATAAATTTACAAGTTCTTCAAATCCACAGATTCGAATTTATCTTTGGGACTTGCAACAACAGAGGATCGAAACGAATGCGTTTGGGTCACTCTCCATTAGGGCGTCAGAATGAACGCATTGAATGCTCTAGGCAGCTATGCATAAATGCAAATTTTGATTTGAACGCTTTAGTTCGATACCATTACAGTATGAAATATTGGATATCGATACTATTCGTCGCAATTTTAGCTGTCGCCTGTACGCCTACAGGTGGTCCACCACCCGCCCCACCTGTCTCGGCAACCGAAGTTGAGCAAATCACAACAGCAACGCCAGACACCCAAACTGATGCTAAGGCTGACGAAAAGAAAAGCGATGTCCTCCCCAACGGTGTTATTTTCCTCGATGCAAGCAACACCATTCGCACAATTGGATTAGATGGCAACAATGGCACACAATGGATTTCTACCGCAGAAGGCGCAACCGCGTTTTCGTACAACCGTGAACAAGAGGTATTAGCCTGGAGCAACGGTAGCCAAGTTTTTGTTAGCAATAAATCCACACCACAGCAATCTACTGAGTTTGCTAGCTACGGTACAGTCAAACAATTGCTATGGTCGCCAAATGGGAATTTGCTAGCAGTAGATGCTAGCGAAGCAACATTTTTGTTAGACACCAATGGCGAAGAAATTTCACGCATTAATGGCAACTTCAATTTATTGAGCTGGTCAAATGACAACAGCCGCATTATTTTGTCTAACGCCCTCGGAAATGGTTTTCTCATTCATACCATTGTTGGCGCGCGGGACACCATCATCAATATTCCAACCAACTGCTGCGCAGCAACTTGGACCCAAAGTGGACGTTTTGTTTACATCTCTAACAGCATTCCCGACACAGGGAAAGCCGGTGTTTGGCTAGTATCTGCCAGCACAGGAACGCCTATTCATTTGCTCAGCAGCAAGCCAGGTCAACCACAGTTGCTGGTTTCTGATATTCAGCATTTTGCAAATGACAGTCTCTATGGATTTTTTGGCGACAACATTGGGTTAGGCAGCAACACCCCACTCACCATGCACAGTATTTCAGCAGATGGGCAGCAAGACCTCGTGCCATTGAGAAGTGACAGTTACCAGATTCGGCAAGCAGTATGGGAACAAAACGGTCGCGGCGCGTTAGTTATTACGCAAACCGCGACCGTAGAAGACAATACGTTAGTGTGGTTGTCCATTGACAACGCACCAGCCGTCACCATTGCAAACGGCATCAAACGCGTTGAATGGTTTGACTAAGTTATTCTGTTGCAGCGCCCCATTTCGGAAGTTGCCCAACCACAGGCAAAATTATTGGCGCATCACCATTGACGTTGAGCCAGACCAAAGCGTTGTCAGCTGTTGCAATCAAAGCGCCACTTGAGTCAGCAGCCCACAACACATTACGCAAATCATATGCATCGTCACGAACAGCTTCAGGTTCACCGCCAGTAACGGGAATGCGATGCATGCTCAACACGCTCGCAAAATCTGGTGAGTCACCTTGGGCGTAGAAGAAGTAGATGTTGCCATCAGCAAGCTGTTGGGCAGATGACGCAAACTGAATTGGTCCATCAAAATCACTTGAGAAGTAAGCTGTCCCAACACCATCCGCGGCGTTTACTTGCCACATCCCTGGCGTTGCATACACAATCGCATTTGACGCAAACACAACCGATGCGCTATCTGCTGTCCAACTTGCAGTACAACAGGCAATCGTTCCATCGATAGAAACATCGGTCAATGACAAGCTTTCAATATCTTTGATGGCGGCATTACCGGCTTCCGGGAAATAGCTTACATCCAACAATAACTTGGTGCCGTCTGGCGACCATTTATTTGGATAGTAGAACTCAATCGCCCCATCTTCAGGAATCGGGATTTCAGCTTGGGTTAAATCAGGGAATGGGTCGCTTGGTTGGATCAGTAACAACTCAGTCGTGACTGGGTCAGCAATCCACACACCATCTTTGGCAAACGCAATGCGACTACCGTCTGGAGACCACACTGGTCGATCCAAATAATCTGAACCCAGTACCGCTTGCTCAAGCGGCGGCCCTTCAGCAACTAACGTTTTGTTGCTACCGTCTGCATTCACAACAAACAGATTGTTACTAGCAATATATGCAATCTGATTATTTACAGAAACATCGAAATCAAATACACCTTCAGGCTCAGCAGTAACAGGCGCAGCGGTTTCACCATCGGTTTCAATCCGCCAAACCTGACCATCATCTGGATTGATGTAGTACAACGGCTGCGGTAAACCAGCAGTCGTTTCAACTGGAGCCGGCACTGAGATCATGAGGTTCAACATGTCGCCAAATCCTTCAAAATCTTCATTGCGCATTTCCCAAGCAATCTGATAATCGCCTGGTTCAGTTGGGGCAATTACTTCCGCAGTCAGAGTGTAAATATCACCAACGTTGACAACTGTATCAATTGCAATTGCCTGCGGCCCATCTACTTCATAGACCGGTTCTGAGCGAACAGCTTGAAAAAACTCATTCCACGGACAAGCACCTGTATTTTGAATTTCCCAAGTTTTCGTAAACCGTTGGCCAATTTCAATAACGTTATTGTCTTCGCCATTTTCGCTCAGCAACGTGTATGCGGCGTCACCAGAGCACCCTGTCTCAGTTGCCATCGCTTCCATTTCAGCTTCAAGCGCAGCCACTTCAGTTGCTTGTTCATTCGCAACAGCGGTCCGATAAACAGCTGTCTCTGCAAGCGCCGCTTCAACGGTCGCAGCCACAGCATTTTGCGTATCGATTTGATTATCTGCAGGCGCGCTACAAGCAACAAATAAAAATGCACTCGCAATAACGAGCACGCTCCAAGTCCAAGTCTTCAATTTGATTTCTCCTAAAGAAATAAAAAAAGCGCGGTCAGAGTTGACCGCGCCCTATTCTACGTGAAGATAGTAATTTTTTGCTGTGAAGAGCTAACGCATCTTACAAATCAAAATCACAGTAGCCTGCCATACAAGCCAATTCTTGCGCCGCCTTCGTCAGATCAGTTTCTTCGTAGCGATAGATCTTTGAGAAGTCCAGTTCTGGGAATGCAGTTGAAGCCTTTGAATAGTCTTCTTCAGAGATTTCTTCATATGGCATTTGATCATAATTCGCATCAAATGCTGGCAAGAATGCCATCCCACCAATCTTGTCTTGGTTGGCCCAAATCCAGTGGGTAATTTCCAACACTTCATTTGGTTGGTAAGTAATCGTCACACTTGGATTATGTTCTGTGTATTGTGTCTTGTTTTGCAACCAGAATTCACACTGCTGTAGAGCAGTTCGCTCATTACGGGTCACTGCACCTTCAGGAGATTTGACAGGGAAGTGAACAACCCAAGTGTCTGCATTTTCTGGCGTTTGACCATTTTCAGGATCCATTGGTGCACCGGTGTCACGCAAGACTTTGAACAGCGGAGAGTGCGCCCCAACCCGAATGTTACGGATATAGTGCGGTGCCCAACGAGCGTGAATACCTGAAGAGCTATTCAACAATTGAGATGAATTCCCAGATGGCTTCACACAAGTGATAGACGCTGACATATTGATACCCAACGCCTTTGAGTATTGGCGATTGGTTTCAACTGCAATTTCTTGCAACTTCGCTTGAATTGCTGGATCTTGTGCAGCTTGGCTGTCCATTTGACCGTTCAAGTCAACACCCAACAAGCGTTCTTGCTGGCAGTTTTCAGCCCAAATTGGACGTAACCCTGGGAAATAAGTCGCCATCGATTGGATGGTTCCCAAGATCGTTGCTAGCTCAACTTTGTCTGCCAACGTTTCAAAGGTGTCATCTGCGCGAGCAACTGCACTCGTCAAATTGCAAAACTGATTTGGGCGCAAAATAATTTCGCCACAAGGGTTTGTCCCAAACACTGCTTCACTGCGGCGTTCTGGGCGTGTTGCCAATGCTGCAGCGCGATTGAAAATCCCTGGTTCGCCACGACCTGACTCAACCATATCCAACACGAAGCGTTGAATTTCCATTTGAGACAATTCGCGATTTGGCCAAACTGCTGAGTTGTTCGCATTCCAGCGCTGTTCGTTGCCAATTAGGTTTTCACCATTCTTACAATTGCGCATTTCTTGATCATCAAAATCAAAGAGTGCAATCATTGCGGTACGGCGAACACCACCTGACACAGCCGCGTTGCCAACTGAACACATAATGTCGTGAGCATCTAGCGGGCGAATGAAGGTTCCTTGGCGCGCCAAGATTTTGCTGCGGGTGAAGTCCAGCGTCTTGCGAAGTGGCTCTGGCCCACTTGCACGCCCACCTTTGATGCGCAATGGCGCACCAGCCAAGCGGACTTCGCTGTAATCAAAGGCAACATCTTCACCATTGAACCAAGCGTTCAAACCAACACGGAGTGATTCTGACCACCCTTCTGACGTATCAGGCACTACAAATTTCTTTGGTGCGCCGCCTTTTTGACGTTTGACACGTGGGAATTGTTCAACATATTGACGTTCAACTGAGTAACCAACACCACAACCACTCATTGAAATGATAAGTGCTTCAACAAATGCATCGATGCAGTCAACTGCCATATACGAACAGTTGTACATTGCGATGTTGTTACGGCGTGCAGCTGGACCAGCCATTGCCAACAAGCGCATTGATGGCATCACACGCATTTCAAGAATGCCTTGGCGCAAGCGGTCATAAACTTCAGGAGCAAGCTTATAGTCTGAAACTTCTTTCAGGTATTCAACAGCACGTTCAACGGTTTCAATCCAAGTTTCACGGCGACCTTTTTCATAGTTGAAGCGTGAGTACTTGTCGTAAAACTGGAATTGTTGAATTTCAGTCGGAAAATATTCAGCAGACTGTTCAAATGCGTCACGAATTTCTGGCGGCACTGGGCGGGCTTCACGCATTTTATTGTGTTCATTGCGATACAAAATATAGTGTTTTGCCGCTTCATATTCGCCAGCTGCTTGCAATACAATTTCAACAATATCTTGTACGTCTTCCACTGAAGGTTGTGACGTCTTCGCACTTACGACATTCACAACTTGGTGGGTCAAGTCTTCAACTGAAGTTTTTGGTTCTTCATTGATGCTAGCAAAGCACTTTACAAGTGCATTTTCAATGCGAGATGCATCGAAGTCGACAACGCGACCATCGCGCTTCACAACTGAGGTTGGTATTGGCAAATGACCATTACCGTTTACAGCTGGTTTTGGTTGAACATTTAACATCTTTACTCCTGAAGGTAAATTTGGACAAAGACAAAAAAATACAACGTCACCGACTTAGTGACGCCGTTCATCTTTGTAATAATTCCGTATCAACTATGTGCTGTGTTACTACCGAGAGAGTTTGGAGTAACAATTTTTAGCGAAGCAATGTCGCTAACTGCATCACTCTTGTGAGTGACGAGAACTTTTGAACCGTTAGCTCAGAAGCTCATTGATTTCCGTTTGGATTGAAGAAAGGTCCCCCAACTTCAGATACACAATGGCATAACGAATGTATGCAACCTGATCCAGAGCCTTCAACCGTTCTAGCACCATGTCTCCAACAATTCTTGAAGACACTTCCGACTTCCCCATTCCTTGCAGTTTAGCTTCTACTTCATCCACAATATTGTCGATCGCAGATGCAGCTACAGGCCGTTTAGCACAGGCAATTCGTAAACCGCGTAGAAGTTTGTCACGATCAAATTCATCACGTGTCCCAGACTTCTTTACAATCATAGGTGTCGCAAGAATAGCGCGTTCGTATGTACTAAAGCGCTCACTACACCCATTGCAAACACGTCGCCGCCGAATTCCACCTTTGGCATCGTGATTTGTATCAATTACGTTGGAAGCTGTATGTTTACAATAAGGACACTGCATAAAAGAACGTATGTCTTACGCTATATATAGGGGTCTTTTTTACCAAAACCCTCCATATGTGGTTGCGCCAAAAGAGTATAGCACAGGTGAACTATGCATTCACAGAAATTTAACAGTTTGTTTTCTTAAAAGAATTCAGAACGACTGATCAATAAAAAGTTCAGCAAAAGCGACATTATTTAGCCAGTAGAAAGCAGATTCCATAGGTCACAAATCGAATCTTAAAGAATTCAATTTCGAAATAGAATTGTGCAAAAAAGAACTGCTGTCTAAACAAACTTTTTGCAAACATTTTGTCTATTCTTCAAGCCTAGCCAAGCCCCCCATATATGGGTGTCGCATGCCAAACAGGAAACATGTTGGGCTTAAATAAAAAACGCGCAGCCAAATTGGCTGCGCGCTTCAGATGTTAGGTTAGTAACAGGCAGCTTACTTACGATCGCGGCGTAAGAAAGCTGGAATGTCCAAATCATCCGTGCTGTAAGTGCGACGTTCAAAGAAATTTTCACGT
>JAHDBS010000563.1 GCA_020630225.1 Anaerolineales bacterium
CGGTTGAAGGGTAAGGGAGTAGTAGATCCTGACAGGCTTGTTGCCACTCTGGAAAGTCAAAGGTAAACCCAGCATCCAGCAAACGACTAGGCACCATATATCGACTTTTTAGTAACAGCTCCGTCTCCGTCCGCATAAAGAACGCTCCGATCTCTAGCATCCATTTTGTCGCAGGAAGACCGATGGGCACCCCTAAAGTGCTACGAAAAACACGCATAAACTCTTTGTTTTGGAGTGGCGTTGGCGCAACCAAATTTATCGCACCGCTAAGGTTGTCATTTGCAATGATGAAATCAAGCGCCCGCACAAAATCTTGACCATGGATCCACGACACATATTGTTGTCCGTTGCCATTCCGTCCCCCTAAACCTTTGCGCGTCAAGCCACATAAGACATCAAAAACGCTGTCTTTATCGGCATGCATCACTAAGCTAATGCGCAACAGCGCCAAGCGGGTCTGACTCAGCTTGAATTGAGTCGCCGCAGCTTCCCATTCTGTGCCGACCTTAACACTAAATGCCCAGCGCGGATCAACGTCTGGGTTGTGATCATCGCCGATAATTCCGTTTTCTTCATCGTTGGGGGCATCAAATCGGTGTGAGTAGATGGTAGCAGTGCTGGCTTGCAGCCAAAGCTTAGGTGGAGTCGCCGCATTTTGAATTGCCGCTCCAACAGCTGTGGTTGATTCTGTACGTGATTGCAGGATCTGGCGTTTGTTCTCTTCGGTGAACCGACAGTTCACGCTACGTCCAGCAAGGTTGATGACGACATCTGCACCATCGATTTCGGCGCTCCAGTCACCTTGATTTTTGGCATCCCAAACGACAGTCTTCCAGGGTAGATCCCGCGCCGATCTACTCAAGATCACGACCTCATGCCCTTGCGCAGTGTAATGCCGCGCGAGTAAGTGCCCAAGCTGTCCAGTCCCACCAGGAATTACGATTTTCATCAGGGTTGCTCCTTATACGTTTCTTTTCATTGTAGAACGCCTAAGGACAACACCCAACTATTTGCAGGCGAGAGTTTGGGGGATTAGGTCTGGGTATTGGGACTGTGTTTTGTGGAAAGACTAAGGGGAAAGAGGGACGCGAATTACGCGAATTTTCAATTTGTAATTCGCGCAATTCGCCTTATTCGATAAATTCGTGTCTCAACTAGACTAGGCAACAAATGAAACTAAGCCTCGTTCAACACCTTCGCCGCAACCTGCTTGCCAATATAAATCGCGCCATCCAAATAACCACCGCCAACGGTTGCCGCTTCAGTCGTCGCCCACCACAGCTTGCCACCCAACTGCGGCTCTTGCAACAGCGGATGCCCATACTGTGGATGCCCGTTGGCCGTCACCCGCGTGTGCGATTCTGAATTTGAGGTAAACGGTTCGGCTTCCCAATTGAGCTCTGCATAGCCAAGCGGTGTTGCGGCTTGCGCACCGAACAAACGTGTGGCTTGAGCAATGACGGCGTCCCGTCGCTCTTCCAAAGACAATTTGCGAATATTTGGTTTGTTGCCAATCCAGCCAAACAATGCTCCCACCGCATCATCAATCGGCGACGCATCATGCCACTGATCGACTGGCCCCGCGTAGCTAATTGCCATGCCGGATAGGCGTTCTGCGCGCCAGAAAGGTGTTGGATAGGTCAGCGATACTTTCATTGCTTCGCCCATCCATGTTGGTACACGCTGCATTGCTGTGGAAAGTTCGTTCGGCAACGCGGGCGAATACTGGATTGTTGTTGCGGCTAAATGCGGTGGCAGTGTCACAATGACCTGTTGCGCGTGCCAAGTCTGGCCGTTGGCGATGACTTCCATCGCTTGGTCAGTTTTGTCGATTGCTGTAACAGGCTGGTTGAGGTGGATTTCCGTTGTCACTAGGCGGGAGGCAAAGGTGTTGATCAACGTCATCATCCCCCCGCCAACGCGATAGGATTTTGGCTGTTGCCAGCGTGGACTAAAGCGTTCCGGCGTAATGCCTGGGCCTTGTTCAAAGACCGCTTGACCCTGCTCAAACTGCTCATAGATGGGCAATTCAAAGGTCTTGAGCGTTTCAATCACTTGCGTGTTGTGTGCCCAGAACCAAGTCGGCCCCAAGTCAAATGCTGGCTGCGCAGTGCCCGTCGCCACGGTTTGAATCCGCCCGCCGATGCGATCCCGCGCTTCAAGCATCACAACGGATTTACCCGCTTGTTCTAAGTGATACGCCGCGACCAAGCCAGACAGCCCAGCGCCAACGATAATAATTTCAGAAGATTTCATTTGAATATATTGGCCGCGGACGAGGCGGAC
>JAHDBS010000083.1 GCA_020630225.1 Anaerolineales bacterium
ACTTTGATGAGCTCTGGGTGCACCCACGGTAAGTGGTAATACTCCATAAAGTTCTCGCCCACCAACTTGTAGTTTGCGTCAAAGTAAAACGTCTTTTCGCCCACAATTTTCCACTCGTCTAGCTTATATTCGGCGAATTTCTCAGGTAAGTCACCCAGCTGTTCTGCCAGCGGTGCGGGGTTTTCAGACAAATTGACAAAAATTAGCAGGCCCCAGCTATCGACGTGGACGTCGAAGAGGGGATAGTCGGCGCGGTCGAATTTATCAACACCGCCCATGCTGAAGGCACCTTGCATGTCTTCTGGGATATCCGAATCTTCAAATAGTGGGGTGCCAATGCATTGCCCATTCAAGTCATAGGCCCAACTGTGATATGGACAACGAATGCGGCTGTTGCGTACTTCAGTGCAATCATCGGCCAACATCTTGACGCCCCGATGACGACAAGTGTTGTAGAAACCGCGCAGCTCACCATCTTTATTCCGCGTGATGATGATGGACTGCCCCGCAATATTGGCGACAATCACGGAGCCCGGCTTGCGCAGTTGATCCACACAGCCAACGCCAACCCAGCTATTGCCAAAGACGCGCTCTTGCTCAATCTTATGGAATGTGTCGCAACTGTAAGCTTCTGGAATAATGCTGAGCGCATTTTCAACTGGCGCACGGGTATGGATATAGGTCTCCGGATTGACATAATCTTCCGGCTTGAACTGATCTGGATATAACTTGTTATAAGGGGTCTTGCTCATGGTGTCCTCTCATGGGTTCAGGGTAATTACACAGCAAAGGGGAGCGATACCCCAAAGTTCAATTTTAGGTATTCATTCCCGCGGTCTTTAAGCGCAAAAGTTGAACTTTTAGGTGCTGGTAATTCCAATTCAGGCTTCATAGCCAAGCTGTTTCGATATCTTGATGGCTGTCTCTTTTGCAAGTTGACCGTATTTGGTCAATTGTTGTTCATCAATGCGGCCACTAGAGCCGCCAATGCTGATAGCTGCTTGTATGTCGCCATGCACACCAAAGATTGGGGCGGCAGCAGCCATAATGCCAATTTCCAATTCATGCATTGCCAGCGCAAAGCCGCGTTCGCGAACAATGGCCAGTTCAGCATGAAGTGCATCCGCTGTTGTCAGTGTGTGGGTAGTCTCAGCTAACAGCGGCGCTGCTAATGCAGTTTTCAGTGTCTCTGGCGCTTGAAATGCCAATAGTGTTTTGCCAGTCGCTGTCGTATGAGCTGGAAACCGCACCCCTACATATTGCGTAATGCCAAGTAAATGCGTTCCTAAGACCTCATCAATCACCATTGAGGTTGGTCGCGTATCATCTGCCATCCACAGCACGTCTAACGTTGTCGACTCTGTTGTCAGCTGCGCCAACCGCTGTAGATGTGGTCGGACAACCTTTCGCAGGCGATTAGTGCGCATGGCGCGACCGCCGAAGACAATTAGCTGCGACCCAAGGGCATAGTTGCCCGTAGTAGTTCGTTGAAGCACGTTTTGGTGCTCTAACTCTGACAACAGGCGAAATGCGGTGGTTTTCTTAAATCCACTGGCGGTGACTAATTCTGACAGTGACCATTCGGGATGTTCGTCATCGAATAGGTGCAGCAGTTCGAAGGCACGCGAAATAGTTTGGCTGCCTTCAGATGCCATTGCTTGTTCCGTTTAGTGGAATGGTGATCCGCATTTCGGAATTTTATCAGGGGCGAAAGTGTAATCGACGCAACACATCGCGCCTGAATGTGACCGGAACGCTAGTGATTTGCAAGGGTTAGAAAGACTAGGGGATTTATTTACATAATCCTGATGCAAGGTCTGCTTTTCACCCTAGTGTCGGGCAAAAAGGTGTACTATTTGCGCCCTTGGTCTATGGCTGGTGAGCGATTGTGGCCTTTGCTGTCGCTGTTTGGTCAAATGTATCCGTGTTTTTAATTGTCGTAGCGGACGTTCCTTGAAGCCGTTCGTTACTTAGTTGAGGCAACTTATTTCTTAATTATGATCGAAGCAAAAGAAACTCCTACACTGTGGCCGCGGCCAACGCGCTACATTTTGGTGCTGCTTTTCTTAGCCGCCATCCTTTGGATAGTGATGGCCGCCCGTCCGCTGTTTGCTGCATTGCTTGTAGCAGTGTTGCTCGCGTACTTGCTCAATCCGTTAGTGACTATTTTGCGTCAAGTGCTGCCGGTGTCACGCAATGCTGCGGTGGGTATTGTCTATAGCCTCACGCTATTGTTCTTGTTTTCCTTGCCTGCGCTGTTGCTGCCCAGCTTGCGCCGCCAGTGGGATGCGTTACGGGTGTATGCAGGTCAGCTACCTTCTCAATTAGAGCGCTTTGCTAAAACTGAGTTTATGGTGTTGGGTTACCCCGTTGCGATTCCATTTGATCCAGAATTGCTAACTCAACAAGCGCTACAGCTTGCGGCCAACAGCACCTTGGACCTGATCAATATTGTGTCGAGTATTAGTACCAACTTGGTCTGGGTGCTGATTGCGCTCATTGCAACGTTCTACTTATTGCGTGACAGTGAGAAGTTGCGTAATTGGCTGATTGAAATGTTTCCGGCCTCAGCACAGGATGATGTGACTGACATCATCGATCGGATTGACTTGATTTGGGGCCGCTTTCTCTTGGGGCAGACGGTCTTAGCCGTGCTGATGGGAATTTTGATTGGCGTAATTGCTGCGCTGATTGGTTTACCAGGCGCACTGATCCTGGGCATTGTCGCTGGGGTGCTGGATCTGGTGCCATCGCTAGGTCCAACAGTAGTTGGGATCGTGGCAACACTGATTGCACTGATTACAGGGTCAAGCGTGCTGCCAGTAAGTAACGTGGCCTTCAGCTTGATCGTGGTGGTGATCATCATTGTGTTGCAGAACGTTGAAAACATTTGGCTGCGGCCACAAATCTTGGGCTACACGCTGAATTTACACCCAGCAATTGTAATTATTGGTGTATTTGGCGCGTTGGCGACGTTTGGTATTTTGGGCGCAATCATTGTGGTGCCGGTGATGGCCTCAATTGCAGTGGTGTGGCGGTATGTGCATCCGCGCTTAGTGGATGTGACCGCATTGCCGAATAAGTCGCAGACTAATCCGATTTTGACGCGTAAGAAGGAGCCGTCGAAAAAAGACTAGTGCAGGTCGCTCTACATTAGAATCAAAAAACGGCGTCTCAAGTGAGACGCCGTTTTAGTATTACTACGTGGTCTAGATGACTAGGTGAGCTGTGCTTCGTGCAACACATCGCTGACAATAGACAGCAATTGGTTTTTTGCGAATGGTTTGAGGACACATTCGTTTGCCCCTAACTCAAGCGCCCGTTCAATGTAAGAATTACGGCCCGCAGCAGTAATTGCAATTAGCGGGACAGCCTTCAAATTGTCGTCATTGCGCATTGCTTCAATAACACCAAAACCATCGATTTCAGGCATCATCAAATCGCAACAAACCAAGTCCGGGCGAGACTCGCGCATTTTGTCTAGCGCTTCTGCACCATCTTTGGCCGTTGTCACGTCATACCCATCGGCTTCTAAAATCACCTTGAGTAAGCGTCGGACAACTAAGTCATCGTCTACGACTAAGATCTTATTCGTCATAATCTTATACTACACTACTTTACGTTGCTTCCGACTCCGAAGCCAGCGGAATGTAGACGGCGAAACGTGTTCCTTCACCGCGTTTACTGTTTACCTTTATGTACCCTTTATGGGCCTCTACCAATGTCTTTACGATGAAGAGCCCTAAACCTGAGCCAACAATGCTGCTCTCGCGGGCTTCTTCCGTCCGATAGTATACCTGAAACAGCTTGTGTAACTGCTGTTCAGTCATCCCATTTCCGGTGTCGATAATGGTCGTAACGGCATGGCCATCTTTCTCGCCAAGCGTTACATGAACACGGCCGCCTTCCGGCGTATATTTGATTGCGTTACTAATCAGATTGACCAATACTTGGCTAATCCGTTGGCCGTCGCCGTTGACAATGACTGGCTCAGTGGCGAACTCATTGGTCAACGTCAACCGATGGAGCACCGCGTTAGGTGCCATGAGGTCATAGGCCTCTTGCACCACGTCGCGCATATCGGTAGGTTCTGGCTTGAGGCTTAGACCGCCTTGTTCAATCATATCTAGATCGAGCAAGTCCGTAATCAAACGACTCAGTCGGTCTGACTGAGAGCGGATGGTCATCAAGAACTCAATGTAATCGTTTTCGACTTGGCCTTTGAGATCCTCTGCCAAGATGTCAGCGTAACTGCGGATGGTTGTGAGTGGTGAGCGCAAGTCGTGCGCGGCCATGGTCACAATAAAAGACTTTAGCCGATTGAGCCGCCCAAGGTCAGTATTAGCCGCTTTCAAGCGGTTGCGGACTAACCGGAGTTCGTTGCGTTCCTGCGTCAGAGACTGCCGCATAATGGCCGGTTCAGTGACGTCTTCAACAATGAGGAGTAGACCCGCTTCGGGTTGGGCGTCACTCAAAGGTGAGATTTGGAACATCAGATAGACAGTTTCACCATCGGGGCGAACACGGTTGACGTCTTCCAAGCGGAAAAACGGCAAGCCGCCCTGCATGATCATGTCTAGGGTGTCTTCAGTGCCACTAAATTCGTAGAAGATATCATCTAGCCGTCGGCCTTCAACAGGGTCATCTGCATTGGCTGGGTTCGAGATGATAGCGTGGAAATTTGTAGAGACGTTTGCAATAGTCAGCTCAGGGGTAATTTGAGCGTACGCCAAGCGATGGGCGTTCCCAAAAGCTCGCGCCACGCGCGCGGCTAAAAGAATTGGGCTATTGTCAAGTTCAACGCGAGTGCTCATGGGCAGACCTAAATCAGTTTCTTTGCGAGCGTTTCAATAGCAAGCTCAACATTGATACCAGTTTTCGCACTGGTCAAATAGACTTGCCCGCCCAAAGAGTTGGCTGCTTCCTTCAATTCCTTGTCACTAATTGCGCGGCGATCCACCAAGTCAACTTTGTTAGCAAGAAAAACGACATGGGCTTGCTTGTTGACTTCACGCAATTGGCTCAAATAACGTTCGTAAGCGCTCAAAGTTTCTGCACGTGTTAAGTCACAGACAATGAGCGCGCCAGCAGCACCACGGAGGTAGCCAGACTGAACGCCTTGGTAGTTGTCGCCACCTGCTAAGTCCCACATTAGCAGATTCACGGTATGACTATTGAGCATGAGTGACTTGCGTGAAATCTTCACACCAATCGTGCTCAAATATTTATCATCGAAACGGTTCTCAACAAACCGTCGAACTAAACTGGTTTTGCCTACTGCGAATTCGCCTAGCAAGCAAATCTTTTTTTGAATAACAGCCATATAAAACTAATTTATAAAATTCTGCTTTGTCGCGCCCGTAAACAGCTATGGTTTTGCAAGTGGTTAATAAATTCTTACCTTGAAATTACTATAGCATTAACCACATACTAGTTGCTATATAACAATTGTTCCTATGAATAAATGAGATTAAGTGCTTAGTAAATCAATTGCGTCAAAGGCATACAGGTTGCACGACAAAACCTAGAATATAAGGAGACGTTGCAACTTTCTCGCCAAAGTTACAGAGACGAAAGGGACTAATCTCTCAACATCGCGCCCTCAATTGAGAGGGGCGTTTATGCTACACTAGATGAAGTGCGTGGGTTGACGCAGTAGAGCAGCAATGCCTCACCGCATACGACACTATCAATTGAGGAAACATCTTCTAATAATCTTTGGCGTAGCAGCGTTTTGGTAGTCATTCAAAAAGCGCAAAAGATAGCACTATGGGCGAAAACAATAACAATTACGTAGACACGGCCTCGGCACATGATGTCGATCAAATTCGTCAGATTTTGTTTGGTGAGGAAGCCAAACGCTGGCAAAGTCGGACGTCTGCAATTGAAGAAGCAGTAACGGTTTTACGACGTGAAAACACGGACTTGCGCCGTTTGCTGGACATTGAAAGTTCTACGCGAGAACAAGCGCTGAATGAGATCAACGTTCGCTTCAATGCCGCCCTGCAAACGCTCACGAATGAACTGTCAACAACGTTCAAAGCTGCGAATGAACAAATTGTTACCCGCATTGATGCTGAATCCGCGGCCCGTGAGGCAGCTCTCGCTGACACGAAAAACGTTCTCAACAGCGAGCTAAATGCATTGACGTCTGACTTGACGAGCACGTTCCAAAGTGCAAACGAAGAGTTAGTCACCCGCCTCGATGAAGAATCCCAACGACTGGAAGCAAAAGCCTCTGAGTTAGAAACTGAGTTGACTGGTGTCAATCAGGCGTTGGATGAAGAAAAGAGCCAGCGTGTGGAAGACGCGTCTTCGCTCAACAACGCCCTGCAAGCCAAAACAACTGGCCTGATGGGGCAAATTAGTGCCAACCTGCAAATGCAGCAAGATGCGGTCAACACGTTGGCGCAACGCATTGTTGAAGAAGTCGAAATTAGAGAAACAGCGGTTGCCTCACTCACGACACAGCTGACAACAGAGAGTACCGAACGCAAAACGGCTGTTGATGTGCTGGCGGCTGAGTTGAAGAGTGAAAGTGCTCAGCGTGTCTCGGATGTTGAATCGCTTACGGCGCAGCTCAATACTGAAACAGCAGCCCGAAACACAGATGTTGAATCGCTAACTGCTGATCTTGCAACAGAACGTAGCCAGCGTGGGGCCGATGTAGAAAGCCTAACCGCAAAACTCGATGCAGAAACAGCAGCGCGCGGGACAGCAGTCGAGACACTAACTACGCAATTAGAAACTGAAACTGCCCAGCGTGGAGCCGATGTTGAGACGCTGACAACCAAGTTAGACACAGAAACAACAGCCCGTGGATCTGCAGTAGACACGCTAACGACTCAACTTGAGACCGAAAGTGCCCAACGAGGGTCAGATGTAGACGCGTTGCATGCAAAGCTTGACACTGAAAGTTCGCAACGCAGTGCAGCAGTAGAATTACTGACAACGCAACTGAAAACTGAAAGCACAGAGCGGCAAGGGGCAGTGGCAACACTAAACCAACAGCTTGAAGCAGAAGCAACAGTGCGTAAAGACAATAATTCCGCATTGTCTGAACAATTGACATCTGAAGTGGCGGCACGGGCGGCTGCAATTGTCACCGTGAATGAACAAATGGCTGCTGGTAGCTCTGAAACAGAGGCTGCCATTGGCAAACTTGACAACAAGCTCTCAGTAGAGAGCTCTGACCGTTCTGCTCAGGCCGAACGCATTGAAAAAGATGTAGCAGCAAAATATGAAATGCTGCTTGAAAAGCTGAACGCAGAACATGAAGCTCGCATTGCGCAATATGAAACGATGATTGCCACAATGGAGCAAAAACAACAGCATCAGACAGAAACGATTGCTGTTCTAATTGAAGCGCTTAAGGGCTACACGAAGACTCTTGTCTAATGAATGTAGCAAGCGCTGCATTTGAAGTATGACCACCCCAGAACCCACCCGAACAGCCCCATCTACTACGGATCAGATTGAACTGTTACAGCAGTCAATTGTTCGTTTAGCGGGTACGCGCTTTTCGAGTATGGAAGGGCTCATTCGCCAACTCCGACGTGAGTTGGAAGAAATGGAGCAGCGTAATGACGCGCTGCAGTCCGAACTTTCAAGCCTTAGCAGTACGCATCGCGAAGAATTACAACGTTTGGAAGCCCGCACGCTAGAAAAATTGTCTGGCGTGACCGACACAATTTCCGAAAGCAGCGAAGAATCGAAGAGCCGTGATGGCGACCTCGCGCAACGTGCGCGTGAACTGAGCAAGTCTTTACAAGACAATCGGCGTCAAATTGAAGACTTCAAGCAAATTGTCAAAGACTTTGGCGACACCATCAATCAACGCATTGATAGCCAAGAACATCGTTTGCTGGCCCGCATTGAGCAGCTGCAATATTCAGTCAATAACCCAACCGAGGTGCTTGATCGGACATCGCCAGTGACAGTGCAAATGCTGTCAAACAATGCGATGACAAACACGCAAGCTACAGCTGACGCACTCTCACCCATTATGGGTCAGGCTATTGAGCGGCAAATTACGGAATCGCCGCAGATTATGGTTGAGGCGATGTCTCCCATTATGTTGCAAGCGGTAAACAGCTCTATTGCGCAGCAAATGCGGGAGTTACTCCGCACCATTGACCAACGTCGCCGCGAGGCGTTTGATTTCCGCCGGCAATTCGAACGCGTGATGGGTCGCATAAAAGGGGTGTCAGAGGCTGAAATGATGCTTCGCGACGCGCTACCTTATGAAATCGAACGCGTCTTTTTGATCCATCGCGAAACAAGTTTGTTGTTGGCAAGTGCCTCTAAAGAGAAACACCAGACGGCTGACCTTGATATGGTCAGTAGCATGCTGAGCGCTATTCGCGACTTTGCAAGTGAAGCATTTGGGACAACGGGCTCAGGTGAGCTAGAAGAAATTACGCACGCTGGCAAACGGATTTTGCTAGAAGCTGGGCCGTATGCCTATATCGCGGCTGTTGTGGATGGGTTTGAACCGCAAGGGTATAACCAATTCATGGCAACCAAAGTGTCACAGCTGCATATTGACCATCGGGGTGCGTTACGCAACTTCTCTGGTGACATGAGCGAATTGCCTGACTTCGCGGCAGAACTGCGCCCGCTGCTAGATCCAGATATCAATACGTTAGGATATGAAAACGTTGTTCAGGAAAACCCAAATAAGCGCTCAGGCTTGACGCGTAATCAGCGTTTAGCTGTCGTCGGGATATTGTTCTTTACAGTCGCCTGTTTGGCAGTAAGTCTTTTGGGCGGTATTTACGCTTGGCGCTTGTGGCCGGTGGTGTTTCCCACTTAGATAAACACAACCGCAAAAAACTTTAGCAAAACGCCAGACTGATAACGTTCAGTCTGGCGTTTTTATTTTTCCTAAAGGTTTGCAAAACTCAGCCAAAGCTCACATAGGTCGGGTGTAGGCTTGATAAAATTTCTCCATGCAAGATCCTCAACCTATGTCTGTTTCTGTTGCCAAACTTTGGCGCACTGTTGTCGTTAGTATTGCGCTGCTAAGCGTGCTTGCCGTAGCCTGTCGTGCCAATCCGGATGCGCAATCGAATACGACTACGCTGAGCCTGACACCAACAGCCTTGCCAGATCGTGCCCCAACGGCAACCTTTGCCCCAACGACAGAGCCCATCACTGAGAGCACACTAGCTGGGAAAATCTACTTTACCCAAAGCACAGGTGGCATTATGCAAATTGATCTTGCATCTGGGGAGACTAGTCAGCTAATTACGGTGCCAGAAGGCGCTTTTATGGCGGGAGTTGGGGTTAGTGAAGATCAAAGTCTAACGGTTGCTGCTTACGCTGAAGCGCCGCCTGAGGGGGTGCCACAGTTAGGTGAAACAGGCTTGTATATTGCGAATTATGACACCGGCGCTTTTGATCTCATTATTCCAAGTGATAGCCAGTATGAGTCTTATTCAAACCCACTAATTTCAAATGGCTGGTTGTACTTCACACATTATGAACCGTTGTTTGATGACAGCGGAATTTTCACCGCAGCAAGCATGACCATCGAGCGCATTCCAGTTGATGATCTGGCAGCAACGCCAGAAGTGTTACTTGAAAATGCAAAAAACTTTTCAATCTCAGATGATGGCAGTCGCATTGCCTATGTAGAGCAAGACTTTGACAATCTGACTGAGGCATTAATCAGTGCCAATGTAGACGGCAGCGATTCTCAAGTGTTGGTTAAGCACGGTGAATTTTGGGCCTTAGAAGGGCCACATATCTCACCAGATGGTGAAACGGTGTTGTTTGCTGCGTCTGGCGAGCGTCAAGAGGTTGCCGCAATGCGTTCCGGGCCGCTAATGTCTATGGTGCGTGGACCACAACCCGCGGTGACTAAGCACGGGCCGCCTTGGGAAATTTGGACAGCGCCAGCCACAGGTGGGGAGTTGGCGCAACTTACGAGCTTAGCGACGGACAATCCGTGGCCGAATTGGTCTCCAGACGGCGAAAATATTATTGTGCTTATGCCGGGTGCAGTGATGCTGCTTGAAGACCCTGCTCCTCGCTTTATTTCTGAGGCATTTGGGCATGGTGAAGCGGTCTGGGTGCCGTAATAGCTGAATTAACAAAACGTTTGCAATTCTTTTCTGTTTCTGGAATAATGTCACGGTAGCTAATTGCTATCTATTGATTTTTGGCGACTTTACTTGACTGTAAACACGACATTCAAACTGCATTTGTCACGCGAATAGCCGCTTTACGAAAATCACTCGTAGGGTGTTGCGCGTCTGTCGTCCCCCTGCACCAATCCAACTTAATAGTGTGTTTAGTACTGTACACGCCACAACGACAGTATTGAACTTTCCCTTTGTGACTGGCATTTCCCTGATTTTTGACCGATTTCAGGGCACTAATGCTATTTCGGCCTAAGCCGCTTGTAGGAGAGAAGGATTCCGATTTCGGAGGAGAAGACCAACTTTAGCATTGGCTCCAGTCACCATGTTTTTAGCCGAGAACAGTTCTGTTCTCGGCTTTTTAATTACCCCATCTATTAGAATAGTGTCATGACTTTTAACGCCCACTCCGCCATTCTTGATGCCGAAGCACGTATTCGGCCATATATTCGTGAAACGTTGTTGGACCAATCGCCTTACTACAGTCAAACGACAGGCGCGCAGGTTCATTTCAAGTGTGAGAACTTACAGCATACGGGCTCTTTTAAAGCGCGTGGAGCGCTCAATAAAATTCTGTCTTTGACAGATGCAGAGCGCGGACGCGGAATTGTGACAGCCTCTACTGGTAATCATGGGGCGGCCTGTGCATTTGCAATGAAAAAAGTTGGTGCGAAAGGAATTGTTTTTGTGCCAGAAACTGCTGCCGAGACAAAGGTTTCCAACATCCAGCGCCGCGGTGCAGAAATCCGCGCATTTGGCACAGACGGGTTAGATACAGAACTGCATGCTAGGCAATATGCAAAAGACAATGGCATGACCTTCATTTCTCCTTATAACGATGTGGCAGTAATGGCCGGACAAGGCACAATTGGGGTTGAATTGTTGCGACAACTACCAACGCTAGACGCTGTTTTCGTCGCTGTTGGCGGCGGCGGCCTGATGGGCGGCATCTCGGCTTATATCAAGGCGGTAAAGCCAGATGTAGAAGTCGTGGGTTGCTCGCCGTTCAATTCAAAGGTCATGGAAGAGTCGGTAAAAGCCGGAAGAGTGCTAGAACTAGAGTCGCTACCAACGCTTTCAGACGGAACCGCCGGCGGTGTTGAACTAGATTCCATTACATTCCCACTCTGTCGTGACAATGTTGATCGTTACATTTCAGTGACAGAAGCTGAAATTGCTGAAAGTATGCGTACGTTCATGAACACGCAACACATGATGATTGAAGGCGCGGCTGCCGTCCCAATCGCTGCATTAATGCAAGACTACTCAGCTTATAAAGATAAGAACGTCGCAATTGTGCTGTGTGGTGCGAATATTAGCCTATCTGTGTTGGGAGGTGTGCTGGCTGGTAGCTAGTAAATTGATTTCAGTAATTCAAAACTTAAGACTGCGAGACAATAGTAGTTTTGGGTAGAGGAATTTACCAGAAAGATAAATCTTAGCGGTTGTAATTTAGTTTCTATTGATTTCTGAAAAGTATTGCGGTATTAATGTGTAGGCTTTGGCGATGAATGTGGACGTTGTCTTTAGGGGCAGGTGCAATGGAGAGATAGCCTAGTCAAAAATGTGTCGAAGTAAGACAAGCACGTTTTATTTATAAAGCACTTCCTCACTCTACATAAATAAAATCCTATATTTCCATGAAGAAAATCAATGTTGCAGTTGTAGGTATCTTAATAGTACTGGGCCTAGTCTTTACAGCGCCCTCAAACAGCTTGTTTGCGCAAGATGTTCCTCTTTTCGAACCACCTGATCCTTCCGTAGTGCTCCCCTCAACTGCGCAGGTCAATCCAAATGTTGCTCAAACTAATTTCGTCTCTGTAAATCCAGATGCGTTGCTCGGCGGTACAGCCACACAGGTAACGTTAAATATGCCTGATGGCAATACCTATACTGCGAGTCGGATTTCCGTCCTCGGTGGAGATAATGACTTTGTTTGGAAAGGGGTGATTACGAATGTTCAGGGAAGCCTCGTTTCCCTTCAATACAAATCTGGCCGACTTACAGGCACGATCAACCTGAATGATCTGTTCTATAACGTACGCAATGTGACAGGCGTTGTTCACGCGTTAGATCAAATTGATCTCTCCTCATTTTCAGAAGATCCAACTGGAGACGACAGTCGCACGGCGGACTTATACGAAGCGAATTCTAGTGCCCTATGGCCTGCAACTGGAGAACGCGCGCATTATGTCGGCGATGGTCATGATCACTCGCTGGATTTTGGCACAAAGGGTCCATTAGCTGCCCCAAGCCTAGACGCAGGTTCACCTGTAGTGGATGTTGCTATTTTCTGGACACCAGCCGCATTAGCAGCATATCAAGGCGCCAATCCTGGTAACAATGGCTACGATATGGCTAATCAAGCAATTGAGGTCTCTAATCAGGCTTATTTGAATGGGTCTGTTGTGGGCAGCGCGGCGCAGTCAGTCAATCATCGTCAGCGATTAGTGTATGCCGGTGAGTTAAACACCACAATGGATGCGCCTAATCAATCAAGTATGGTGCCGTACCTGTGTGCGATCAGTCCATCGGGTCTATCTTCGTCGTGTACGGCACCGCTTGAAGGGTCTCAAAACGGAACTGTAGCTGCGCTAGCAAATCAGTATGGCGCAGATTTGGTCGCGCTCATTGTGAACCACAATGGCTGTGGGATTGCTTGGCGCCCAAGTTCAACGGCGTCTATGACGGCAAACTTAGGCTATAGCGTCACGCACTGGTCTTGTATCAGTCCTAACTGGAGTTATACCCACGAAGTCGGACACAACATGGGGATGCACCATGCGCATGAAGACACTTCAGCCTCTACATTTGTTGCTGATGCGTATGGGTACAAGAACGAAACTGCTGCAACAAAATTTAGAACGTTGATGGCTTACAACTGTGCTGGGGGCTGTACACGGTTGCAATATGTTTCAAACGAACAAGTTAATGACCCTACAAATGGGTTGCCAATGGGGAGCTCTGCCCCCGGCGCTGAAGCGGATACGCAAGAGGCATATAACATTTCGGCGCCATTTATTGCAGACAATCGCACCAATAATCATGATATTGCCATTGGTGGGTCGCTCTTTCCGGTTGTTAGTGCAACCGCTTTTAATGACTTTGCAGAATGGAATGATGGCAACGGTAATGATTACTGTGTCAATGATGAATTAGGCGCAAATGATGTCACAGGAGATGCGGACATTACGCGGACTTGTGTGGCGAGTAATGAGGTGGATAGTCTCTATCTGCTGCATAGTTATGATGAGACAACGCCTAGCGCCACCACAACAGGATGTTCACTCATTGATAACGACCTCAATGACTTCTATGAGTTTGCAGTCTGTAGTCAAATTTCGACTACCGGTGCGGTCAGTGCCGTACAGCTTTACAGCTGTGATGATACGCGCGCTGACGGCTGTGGTACCGCAACATTTGTCAAGACTTACTCTGTTGAGCCCTTTGTCTCCGGGGCTTACTACCCAACCGGCGTTTACTTTGGTGACAATGCAGACGCTGGTGCCTTTGATACGGATGCACAAGCGGAAATCAGCATTCCATTTACAGACGTGGGTGCTACTGGTGCGATTAACGTCGCTTTTTACTCCTTTGACGGCGTGACCGCAGCAAACTTATTAGAACCACGCGACTCTATTTTTACAGATACGACCAACCAAACGCAGAACGAGCGGATCCAATATAACGTTACAACGGGTGCGGGGAGTATCTCCAAAAGCGACAATACGATCTTTTTGAATGAAGTGGATTATCACCACACAACGGGTGATGACTCAGAATTTATTGAAGTCTATAACGCTGGTGGTGCAGCCGTTAGTCTTGGTGACTACACAATTGACTTATATGACGGCGGGACATCGGCAGTATATGCAACGGTGAACCTCACTGCGACAAGTCTTGCTGCTGGCGATTACTTTGTTGTCTGTACGAATGCGGGTAATGTCGCCAATTGTGATCAAGTGATTACACCAGTTACAGGGGCAATTCAAAACGGAACGCCAGACGGGCTAATGTTGCGTAAGAAAACCATGCTCGTGGACGCGTTAGCTTACGGTGGCGCGTTGCCAATTCCTTACATGGAAACCGCAGCATCTCCGGTTGATACTGCGCTGTTAGATATTAGCCTTATCCGGGCTACAGATGGTGGCGACACGAATAATAATAGTGCAGATTGGAAAGCAGATTGTTTTTCTCCGGGTGTCGCTAATACCACGCCTACAGGAGCAGGCTGTGTAACAGCAACACCAACGGCGACAAATGCTGCAACCGCAACCTTTACATCAACAGCAAC
>JAHDBS010000564.1 GCA_020630225.1 Anaerolineales bacterium
CACTTCAGCACACACTCAAGTTGTTTCCCTGCTTATGCGCGGGAAACTTGCCTTAGAATAAGCAGTGTTTTTTATGTCTAAACCGTTATTCGCTTGAGGTTCCCAATGTCAGACCGCGTCACCCTAACTGTAGAAAACCATGTCGGGATTGTAAAACTCAATCGTCCTGATAAATTGAATGCGCTGGATGAAGCGCAAATCGATGCGATCTTAGCGGTGGCCGCTGATATTCAGGCTGATGCGTCTATTCGGGCTGTGGTTCTAACAGGTGAAGGCCGCGCGTTTTGTGCTGGCATTGATGTTGGAAATTTCACTACTGCATTTTCAAATGATGGCCAGCCAGTGGACATCATGGCGCGGTTAGCCGGGAAGCTGACCAACCGTTGGCAGGAAGTGGTGTGGCAATGGCGCGCGATGCAAGTGCCTGTCGTGGCAGCTGTGCATGGCGTTTGTTTTGGGGCCGGGTTGCAAATTATGATGGGCGCAGATATGCGGATCATTGCGCCAGATACGAAGCTGTCTATTATGGAAATGAAGTGGGGGCTTATCCCTGACATGGGCGCATCCCAACTGATTCGCCATAACGTGCGTGATGATGTCATCCGGCTATTGACTTACACACATCGCATTTTCTCTGGGGAAGAAGCGCTTGGCTATGGCTTTGCAACGCAAGTCTCAGAGACGCCATATGAAACCGCGTTTGCAATTGCCCAAGAGATTGCAAGCAAAAGTCCAGATGCTGTGGTCTTGGCGAAGAAGCTGATTAATGCTGCGCCGCACGTTAGCGTCACGGATAGCTTCCTGCTTGAGTCTGACCTGCAAGGCCAGCTGATTGGCTCTAAAAACCAAATGGAGTCAATTTTTGCTGGGTTGCAAAAGCGCCCCGGTAATTTTGACGACTACCGTGAAGCGTAGGGGACTGGCATGCTGTTTACTCCAATTCAACTTGGCGCACTCCAATTACAAAATCGGATTGCACTAGCGCCCATGACGCGCCAAATGGCGCCTAACAATATTGTCTCTGATAAGAGCGCTGCTTATTACCGGCGGCGAGCTGAAAATGCGGTGGGGCTCATTATTACAGAGGGCACTTGCATTGGACATGAAGGTGCCAATGGCTACCACAACGTCCCTTTTTTCTATGGCGAACAATCGTTGGCGGCTTGGCAGCAGGTGGTAGATCAGGTGCATGCGGTTGGTGGAAAAATTGTGCCTCAACTTTGGCACGTGGGGGCAATTCGTAAACAAGGCCGCCATGGGCCAGACCTTGACGCGCCTTCCTATTCACCGTCTGGGTTGCTCATGCCAAATAAAGTGCGTGGCATTCCGATGACGCAACAGGATATTGATGCAGTAATTGAGGCGTATGCTACCGCTGCTGAACATGCTCAGGCGATTGGGTTTGATGGTGTTGAAATCCACGGTGCGCATGGCTATTTGATCGATCAATTCTTTTGGGCAGGCACTAATAAACGGACGGACAACTATGGAGGGAACTTAGTGGCCCGCGCCCAATTTGCCGTTGAAATTTTGCGCGCGATTCGTGCGGTTGTGCGGCCAGACTTTCCCGTCATCTTCCGCTTTTCGCAGTGGAAAATGCAAGACTATGAAGCGCGGCTGGCAAACACACCGCACGACTTAGGGCAGTTTCTAACGCTATTAGTAGATGCTGGCGCTGATATTTTCCACTGTAGCACTCGCCGCTTTTGGGAAACGGAGTTTCCTGACTCACCACTCAACCTCGCCGGATGGACGAAGCAGCTCACTGGCAAACCCACGATTACCGTTGGCAGCGTGGGGCTAACGACTAGCTTTGTTGACGCAGGTGTACGCGGGTTTACCGACCATGCCAGTATTGATAGTGATCAGTTTGCGGCACTAGAGCGCCGGTTAGCCGCTGAAGAATTTGACCTAGTTGCGGTTGGACGCGCACTGCTGCAAGATCCACAGTGGGCCGTCAAAGTGCGCGATAAACGCTACGCCGAATTAGCCGACTACTCAAATGATGCCGTGAAGGTGTTGTATTGATGATGCAAGATAAAACAAATCTGAGCCATCTCAAAGCTTCGCGGTTGGCAATTAAAAAAACAGGCTGCTCATTTGAGAAGCCTGTTTTTTCTTAAGGTTGTTATGGGGCGGGTGCCAACCCGCCCGTACTCAGAGAAGTATCTGTAATCAAGGTGTATGTAGATATCACCGCCGTATTTTCCCTAGTGAGGGGAACGGTAGGATCGCAGCTAGATCATGACAGGTAAATTCAGACACAAAAGACGGTATATAACGCG
>JAHDBS010000565.1 GCA_020630225.1 Anaerolineales bacterium
CACTATTAGTATGCCTAACATTTCTGACAGCTTTTCTGACAATCTAAACTAAATTTGATTGACTTTTTAGGTGCTTGTTGTGTTCATAATTGATGCGCGCTTGTTCATTATTGATGCGAATTGCGGTTTCTCGCTAACGTTTCCTCGCTAAAATTTCTTCATGAATATGCAGAAATCCACACCGCGCAGCGAGTTCTGGGCTGGTGTCCGCGCAGAAATCCCCATTGTGATGGGTGTGCTTCCGTTCGGACTCATTTTTGGCAGCTTGGGCGTGCTAGGTGGCATGCCGCCTCTGATTGTCTTCGCGATGTCATCAATTGTCTTTGCGGGGTCAGCTCAATTTATAGGCACGGCGATGATCAACGCCGCAGCGCCGATCCTCTCTATTTGGACCACAACCTTCTTTGTAAATGCGCGCCATATGCTCTACAGCGCCACGATGGGGCCAAAGTCGCAGCACCTTTCCTTAGGCTGGCGATTGCTCCTGTCATACCTTCTGACCGATGAAGCCTTTGTCGTGACGGCATTGCACTATGACAATGATGACCCTGAAGATTTAGAGCATAAGCATTGGTTTTGGTTGGGCGCAGGTCTCACGCTCTGGTCACAGTGGCAGCTGAGCACGGCGGTCGGAGTCTTATTTGGGTCTCAACTGCCGCCAAGCTGGGGGTTGGACTTCACGCTTGCACTAACCTTTATCGGGATGATTTTTGTGTCGCTCAAAGGCCGTCCGATGTGGGCGGCTACGCTCTCGGCTGGCGCTGTTGCGGTTGCTGCAAATGGGCTGCCCTATCGGCTGGGGTTGATGTTGGCTGCGATAACCGGAATTGCTGTGGGACTGTTGTTAGAACTGCAGGCTGAAAAACAGCAGGAGGCCGCTTAATGT
Source organism: Anaerolineales bacterium (assembly GCA_020630225.1). Classification (GTDB taxonomy): domain Bacteria; phylum Chloroflexota; class Anaerolineae; order Anaerolineales; family UBA6668; genus JAHDIM01. The sequence continues at coordinate 887 of JAHDBS010000565.1, forward strand.
ATTCGTCAGCGACACTGTGGCTCATCATCATCGGGATGGGCATTATCACCTTCCTGATTCGCGTTTCGATGATTGTGTTGCTGGGCAAGGTCGAGGTGCCAGACATAGTCATGCGCGGCTTGCGCTATGTGCCACCAGCGGTGCTGTCTGCCATTATCTTTCCAGAGATGCTCTACCCTGGGCCAGACTATGTCTTTGATCTTTCAATGGGCAATGCGCGCCTGTTCTCAGGGCTTTTCGCCATCGCTGCGGCGCTGATTTCGAAGAATATTTTTGTCACCATCGGCGTGGGACTTGCTGTAATGTGGAGCTGGCCGTATTTGATAGGTTAATGGGTATTGGCTATTTGTTATTAGCAGGCGTTGGTAGCTCTAACAATTACTCAATAACCGATAACAAATAACTCTTCTCCCCTGCTTCTTTTCGCACGCGGCCTTCCAGTACCAACATATCAATATAGCCATACACCTGCGAAATGCTAATCGGCATAGCGCCAATGCCAGCGCGCGAGTTGGCATACATGGCGGCCGTCACGTCATATGGCGTGACCGTACCAGCCTTGATAAGGTCAAAGCATTGCTCTTTGCGTTTTTCAATCCGGCGAAACTGGCGGTCCAACACTTTGCGATGGTCAGTGATTTCGACACCATGCCCCGGATAAACCGTTGAAATCGACAGGTCGTAAATTGGCGTGATGGAGTCGATCCAGCGTGGCAGCGCTCTTACCCGTTCGGTCCAAGACCCTTCTTCAAAATCGATCAGCGCGACAGGCACAATGTGCAAGAGTGCGTCAGCAGACAGCAACGCTTGGCTATTTGCTTGGTAAAACCCATACTGATGCTGACAATGCCCTGGTAAATAAAGCATTTCCCAGTCTGCACCGCCAAGCTGAACCGGTTGTTCAGGGTCAAGTTTCAGCATCCGGTCTTCTGGAATTGGAAAAGTTGTCGCAAGAATGCCTTCAAACGAACGGGCTTCTAATTCATTCACTGCTTCTGGGCAGCCAGATTTACGGATCTCAGCTTTGACAAATTCCGCGCGTTTCTGCGTATACGTCGTGAAGTTTGCTAACCAGTCATAAGTAACGGGGCCACACTCAAAGACTACAGTGGGATTACGTTTCGCAATTTCACGCGCTGGACCAAAGTGGTCGATGTGAGCATGCGTGATGATGATCCGTTCGACATCTTCTAACCCGATATTGTGTTTTGCAAGTTCACCTTCTAAATAGGCAAGCTCATGCGGCATGCCGCAGTCAATCAGGGTGATTTCTGGTGTTAGGAACAGCCAACTATTGACGGTGTTACCAAACGGTGTGGGGAGATCGAGGCGGATAGGTGCTTGCATATAAGGCGTATTGTAGCCTGATTTCACTGGCAAGCCCTTATGCAAGCTAG
>JAHDBS010000566.1 GCA_020630225.1 Anaerolineales bacterium
TTGTTTTTGCTCGAGCCATGTGTTTATTATATTCCTATATTGGAATATGTAAAGTGGGATTACTGAATATTATCTATTTGTGGCACCAATCTAAGGACGAACACATCGCTATTAATTGCAATCGCGATTGATACGTCATCCCAGCCGCGTTCGAATTGCAATAAAGTAAGTGTTGAATTGGCGTGGCTGGGATCTCTTTAGGAGACATTGTTCCAGCCAATGGCATCGAATTATAAAGAGATCCCGCTGCACAGTGGTTTTGTTGACTTATGTGCAAGTCATGCGCATCGGGATGACGTAAATGCTGTCGTTTCGGCTAGCAGAATTGCTTAGCTTGATGCCTATCTGACATGACGCGTCATGTCACTACAATCACAGAAGTAAAGGCGAAATCAATTTCTTGAAATGGACTAACGGCTTTCAGTTTTCATCCAGCTAGCAAATGCAACCAAAATTCCCACACCAACTAACCCAATTACCAACGCTGTGCGCAGCATTGACGACAGCGTTGCCCAGTCCGCATGCGCGCCATCTCCCGCGATGAACGACAAGCCAACCAAGGTCAGTGAAAACGCCAGCCGTCCAGCTAAACTTTGCAGTGAAAAATAGGTTGCGCGTTGCGCCTGACCAACACGCGGTGCAATCGCAGCATTGCGTGGCGCAAAAGCTAAAGAGCCAGGCACATCGCGCATAAAGATCAAAATCAATACTAGCGGATGCAGCAACAAGCCCATCACGCCAATGATGAGGGTTTCAAGTGCCGCCGCACCAATTAGCGTTGGTGCGGTGCCAAAGCGGTCGGCCATGCGAATACTGACACTCGCTGCAATTGCCCCAAAGCCTTTTGACGCAGCCATCACAATCCCTGCAATCAGCGTGACTCGGCCAGAGAACAACGCCACATCCGTGCCGAGTAAATCGATATATGGTTGGTAAAACTCATATGGAATATGCTCGATGATGGTCATCAACACGACAAAGATGAACAGCCACGCCAATGGTTTCTGCCGCGTGTAACGGATACAAGCGCGTAGCTGACTGAGTACATCGGGCGTTTCTTCCGCCGTTGGTGGTTCAGTGAATAGGCAAGCGATGATGAATGCACCGCTCATGCCGATTAGCGAAATGACATAGGCATAGCGCAATGACAAAAGCGCCAGTGCTCCGCCTAGCAGCGTGCCAACCGCGCTTGAGATAAAGCTATTGCGGTTCGCAATCGCCTCGCGCTGTCCATATTCATCCGCTTTGCCGACGGCAACTAATGAGTCGTAGTGCAAAGACGTATCAGTGCCGGACTGAAAACCAAACCCAATCGCGAGCAAAACTTGCCCCAGCGCAAACACAGCAAACGTGCCGCCTAACAAGAAGCAGGTGTAGGCGCTCATCATGCTAAGCGTTGAGATGATGAGCGTGGGGCGGCGACCAATCCGGTCGGAAAAATACCCTGACGGCACCTCAATCAGCACAACCGAGATGTAATATAGTGCTTCCAACAGCAGCACTTGATCGATAGTGACGTAGCTGCTGAGGAACAGAAAGAAGACCGGCAGCCAGCCCATGAAGGCAAACAGCGCGTAGTAAATGGGGTAAAGACGGATGTTACGTTGCATTAAGCGACCGGTAGTCGTTTCTATAAGTGTTAGGCTATCGAGTGCAGGCCAAACATGTTGCCTTCAGTATCGATACCGAGGCTGATAAAACCGTTCGGACCAATTGACATTTTGGAGCGAAAGATTTTGCCGCCTGCGGCTTCAATACGAGCTTCTTCGATGGCACAATCTTCACAGTGAAAATAGACCAGCGTGCCGCCGCCGGGCGTCACACCTTCCATTTGGACTAACGCGCCGGGCGCCCCTGCTGCGCCAGCAGTGGAAGGAAAGCCCCACATCTGGATATTCGGGTCGCCAATGCGCTGAAATTCGACAGCTAGCATAGTGCCGTAAAACGCCTTTGCACGTTCGATGTCTGCAACGTAGATTTCAAACCAGACGACTGGATTTGTTTGAGTCATAAGATGTGTTCTCCAAATGATAGTGTTCTTGCTGATTATAGAACACAAGAGCTACAAACGTAAAAGGCAAAGCCTCAATCACAAGGCGAGTTCCTCAAAGGAACCCGCCTTGTGATTGAGCGCTTGACGCAGTCCGCAACTTCAGCCAACATACGTCCATGAACATTCGCCAGATGACCACTATCGATCTTGATGCTGTTGCTACAGTTCACAAAGCCGCGTTCGCGCGCCAGTCTTACTCAAAAGAATGGATCAGCGC
>JAHDBS010000567.1 GCA_020630225.1 Anaerolineales bacterium
GCACTAATCAATCTGCGTAACGTTTTGAGTTAGGCAGAAAACTTTCAATGAGTTCATTTTCATACTCCAGTGGGAATAGCAGGCCAGTAAGCCCAGTTTGTAGATGCCCGTACTAAAAGCACCTGTAATTCTTGATAACGAACGCCTAACAGTCACGGTTAGGACATAAATCGATGGATGGCCTCATAGGCATTGTCTTGAAACGTCTCGCTTGCTAAATCAGCGAAGATAATGCTTTGGTCAATCAGTGGCCCTGTTAGAACTTCCGCCTTACTGCCATAAAAGGTGCCACTCTTATATGTGGGAGTGTTCAACACATCCAAATAGCGTTTGGCGCCTTCTTCAACCTTATGCATCAAGCCAAATAATGGAAATACAACCGGCGCCACGCGTTTAAAGATAAATCTAGCGACCGTTGGCAGATCATCTCCGCCACTGGTTCCGCTGGTTGCACCAGGGCTAACTGTCACAAGCCGCACCGCTGGATATTTACGCGCCAAGGATGCCATCCACAATGCAGCAACATATTTGGTTACGCCATATTGCGCTGTAGCATCGGTGGTGTCGCCAAAGAATGAGCCATCAATAATTGAAACGATTTCTTCGACAGAGGTTGTGTTTAGCGCCGGACGTTTGCTCCCTAACTTTGGAATGCCACGTGCCGCTTCTGAGCCTGCATATAGGGCAACTTGGGTCAGCTTATTTGTCTTTAGTAACGCCTCAATCAACACCGCGTGTCCTAGAACATTGACAGCAAATTGTTGTGTCACACCATCGGCAGTGGTGGCTAACGGATTTTTCCCACCATTGCCGCCCGCATTCATCACAAGCGCATCGAGCGGCTCGTGCAGCGCCTCAACCGCAGCGCGAACGGAAGCTAAGTTTGAAACGTCAATCAACACGATTTCAAAAACAGACTTCCCCGTCGCTTGTTCTAGCTCACGTTTGGCACGCTGCGCTTTCTCTGGGTTGCGACACCCCAAGTAAACTTTTTCAATCCCGCTTTGCATTGCCAATTGCCGCGCACTCTCTTTGCCCAAGCCTGCGTTTGCACCTGTAATCAATACTGTTTTCAACATAGTTTTGTCTCTCGCATTTTTGCCTGTTAATGATGGATTGCTATTTAACCCGGCTGTTCAGACAAGCCAATGTATTCACACCCTAAGGCCTGAATGCGGTTGGTCAAAATCACTTAAAAACTATGTTACTTGTCGCCCTGTGTCTGCTCAATGATCATCAGTCGCTGTTTTTTGACCATTCGTCCAAGTACAGCGGCGTAACAGCAACCATGCAGTATAGTGAGATACATGAAAGACCAAATGACACGCGCAAGTTTTCAAGAGACCATGTTGAAGTCGGTAGACCCATTGGGGGAAGCGCTTCATTTGTTACGCATGAACGGGATGTTTTATTCGCGGTCTGAGGTGACAGCACCGTTTGGGGTAGAACTACCGCCCGGTTCGCCCTTCTTATTGTTTCATGTGGTGATCTCGGGACGTTGCTGGCTCGAATTTGAAGGAGCCAATCCTCAACCGTTACAAACAGGAGACTTTGTCCTAATTCCGCACGGAAATGGCCACAAGGTAGTAAGTGAGCCTGGCAATCCGACATTTAATATGTATGAAGTGCCGCGCCAAAAGCTCAGCGAGCGCTATGAACTTATCACTTACGATGGCGGAGGAGAAGCAACCAGTATGATTTGTGTCGCCGTGCGCTTTGACCACCCAGCTGCGCATCAGCTCCTTCAACTGTTACCTCAATTTATTTACATTGAGGCCTGGCAATCCCCCCATTTTGAATGGGTTCAAAGCACCCTAAGACTGATGGCCGCTGAGGCGAAAGCACTACGTCCGGGCGGAGAAACGGTCATCACCCGTTTGGCCGATATCTTGGTCATTCAGGCAATTCGATCGTGGATTGAGCAAGCCCCTACAGCGCAAAGTGGCTGGCTAGGCGCATTACAAGACAAGCAAATTGGCAATGCACTTTTAGCCATCCAACGGGAACCAGAACGAGCGTGGACAGTTGCGGTGCTCGCCAAAGAAGTCGCAATGTCACGTTCAGCGTTTGCGGCGCGCTTTAAGGAGTTGGTAGAAGAATCCCCCATGCAATACCTCACGCGTTGGCGGATGAATGTTGCGCTCACTTGGCTGCGCGAAGGAAATTTGACACTAGCAGAATTGGCCGAACGGCTTGGTTACCAATCTGAAGCTGCGTTCAGCCGCGCATTTAAGCGGACAATTGGCATCTCTCCCGGCGCCGCCCGGCA
>JAHDBS010000084.1 GCA_020630225.1 Anaerolineales bacterium
TTTCGGGCGCATTATCAGTAAGTCAAAGCTGGTTGCTTGCACTGAAACGGGAGATGATTAAATAAAAAAGCCTATGTTTCACAACATAAGCTTTTCTGCGATCTCGGCAGGAGTCGAACCTGCGACCCCTTGTTCCGCAAACAAGTGCTCTATCCACTGAGCTACAAGATCATTTATCCGGTTGGATGAGACATATTATATCAAAGTTCTGGCGGAGAGAGAGGGATTCGAACCCTCGGTGAAGTTTTACACTCCACAACCACTTAGCAGGCGGTCCCGTTCAGCCACTCCGGCACCTCTCCAAAAAACTTTAGTATAAACTGGCGGAGGGGGTGGGATTCGAACCCACGGTGACGTCACCGCCACAGATGTTTTCAAGACAACCGCCTTCGACCACTCGGCCACCCCTCCTAGTTCTAGCGCAAGGATTGCTCCCGAGCGAACAAAATTCTATCATGTTAGAACACCTAGGGTCAACTAAATTTTGAACCAAATCTAAGATTTCCTGAATGTGGCTTTGTGAAATTTTAGATGTCAAATTTCTGGGTGTGTAATATAGCATGTCACAATTCAACGGAGGCCCATTTATTGCAGTATCCTCTGAGGATTAGCCTCGAACTATATTAGAATACACCTTGAAATAAATGTAATTTAAAAACTTTTGCCTAATGTCAACGCGCACACTCTTTTTATGAGATTGCATTTTGCTAATAGTAGCGTTGGAGGGCGGAGGTTCTAGTCATATAAAAGACAGTTAGTCTTATAAAAATAACAACTCTTGTTGTAGAAAAAATCAAAGCACACTTTTAGTAAGTGCTGCCAAACTGCAAAACCATTATGAAAATTGTCGTCGTTGGAACTGGATACGTTGGCCTGCCTCATGGTGCCATCTGCTCCGAATATGGACACACCGTTTACGCCTATGACATCAATCAAGAACGGATTGATGCTTATAACAGCGGTGATCGTGAGCAAATTGAACAGCAAATCAATGAGCCTGGTCTAGTTCCTATTATTCAAGAACAGCTTAACCGCAACTTATTTTTCACCACAGACATCAGTGATGTCATTGAAGGCACAGAAGTTATCTTTATGTGTCTTAACACGCCTCCGCGTCGTGACGGGTCAACTGATTTGACCTATTACACAAACGCTGCGAATCACATTGCAGAGTTGCTTGCTAACCGTAAAGAACAAACGCGGGTTGTGTTGGTGAATAAAAGCACTGTGCCAGTTGGGACAGCGCGTTACCTAGAAGGGATTTTGAAGGACCATGGCGTTGAAAACGCTGGTGTTGCGAGTAATCCTGAATTCTTGGCGCAAGGTAAAGCGGTAGAAGGGTCACGCAGCCCAGACCGCGTTGTTGTTGGCGCAGATACTGCTGAAGATCTCGGTCTTCTCAGTAAGTTATATGCAGCTTATGTCAATCACGTGCGCATTCGTTATATTGAAACAACGCCTGAAACAGCAGAGTGTATTAAGTATCTTGGCAACACATTGCTGCTGACTTACATTTCTTTCTGGAATGGTATTGGTGCACGCATGGCAGAAAGCCATGACAACATTCGAATGGAAGACCTCAAACTAGGCGTGACTGCAGATAGTCGCATTAGCACTTGGGGATCTTATGTTAGCAATGGTGCTGGCGGTAGCTGCTTTGGGAAAGATATTCAGTCATTGATTTATCAATTGAAGTCTTCAGGGAACCAAGCACACCTGCTAGAAGCAGTCTTCGATATCAACGAATACCAAAAGACGTATTTGTTTGATCGCGCTGGCTATGAGGCTGGATTCAACTTCAACAATAAAAGCGTTGCATTGCTTGGCCTTGCTTTCAAGAAGCGTACGAATGATATGCGTGACTCTGCGTCTCTTAAGGCGGTGCAAGCACTGCTGGCCAAAGGTGTCAAGGAAATTCGCGCTTATGATCCACTAGCTATGCATGAAGCAACCCGCTATTTTGACCCTGAAGACAATCATCTATATGACCGAATTGTCTACTGCGAGTCAGAACGTGATGCACTCGCTGGCTCAGATGCTTGCTATCTTTCAACTGACTGGGAAGAATTCCGCACGCTGAGCGCCGACATTCGCGCTTCAGTTGATGCACCTTATTTGATCATCGATGGGCGACGCATGTTGCCAGATTATATGGCGTTAGTCCAAGATGGATACGACTACTTACCGGTTGGTGGACAGTTCTTGTCTATCAATGAAACAAAGTCGTACAAGCCAAAAAATCCATTACCAAAGACAAGTTCTTTGATTGGCCGCTAAGCTCGGTCATTTTGCTAGACTTTGAAAAAAGCGCTGTCTCGTTGTCAGAGGCAGCGCTTTTTTTGTAAGATTCACTTGTCTAATCAACTCAGATTGATACACTTTCATCAATAATCGCAATACATTGCGCTCATAAACACTATTTATTCTCCTCATGAAACGAAACGTCCATAAACATCAGACTAGTGCGCTCAACCGCCCAACTGAGGATGAAAACTTCCTCAATCCACGCATTCCAAACCGAGATCACAATGCCATTGGGACTAAAGATACGTGGCGCTTATTCCGCATTATGAGTGAGTTTGTGGAAGGGTTTGATACGCTCAATCAAATAGGCCCTGCTATTTCGATCTTTGGCTCAGCACGTACCAAACCTGAAAACCCTAAATATCAGGCAGCGGTTGAAGTTTGTCGTTTACTTGGGGAACGCGGCTTTGCAATCATCACTGGTGGTGGCCCTGGCATGATGCAAGCAGGTAATGAAGGTGCTCAGCAAGCGGAAGCATTGTCTGTAGGGCTCGGTATTGAGTTGCCCTTTGAGGCAGGTCTTAACGAATTTATTGATGTTCCAATCAATTTTCGCTATTTCTTTGCCCGTAAAACTATGTTTGTGAAATATGCGCTTGGCTATGTCGTATTTCCGGGTGGCGTGGGAACGATGGATGAATTGTTTGAAGCGCTTACATTGATCCAAACTGGGAAAATCCATAATTTCCCAATTGTGCTCTTCGATTCAGATTACTGGGGCGGGCTTGTCGACTGGATGCGCAATATGATGCTTGCAGAAGGGATGATTTCACCAGAAGACATGGATCTGTTTTTGGTGACAGACTCGCCAGAGGAAGCGGTGGAGCACATCTGCAATAACTGCTCACCAGACTGGGAATCATTGAAAAATAGTTAGGTCGTCACTATTTTCCCAAAGCGACGACAAATGCAACTGCATAAGTCTCTGTGTGGCTAAGGCTAATAGACCATTCTGTTAGCCCTAGCTCTTCTGCAAGTTGGGCAGCATTGCCAGTGAGATGTAAATAAGGCGCATCGCGCTCATCTTTACGAACTTCAATGTCTTGGAAGCCAACGTCACCAATTCCGGTGCCAAAGGCCTTTGAAACAGCTTCTTTGGCGGCCCAACGGGCTGCCAAAGACGTCATCTTGCCATGACAGTCTGCAATTTCGCGTTCGGTGTAAACGCGCTTTAAAAAACGGTCGCTCTTTTCGAGCGACGTTTTGATTCTATGGACTTCGACTAAGTCGACACCAGTGCGTAACATTTGGTAACCATCATTGGTCAATAATCAACTGTCAATTGCTAATAGAGACGGTGGTTACCCACGCACCCACTAACAAGTAACTGTTAGCAATTGACAATTAGTTATTCCCTGGCCCTGCCACAGCCAAGGCATATACTTCAGGATCAATAAACTGCTGCGCAGCTTGCATGAGATCTTCGCGCGTTAATGCTGCAATTTCACCCGGTACGCGGCGCAGATAATCTAGATCATGCCCAAAGAGTTGGATTGTCATCAATCGGCTAGCCACCCCTTCATTGCGTTCTAGTGACAGTGGCATGCCTCCAATTAGGTAAGACTTGCTGTCTGCAATTTCTTCTTCTGACACAAGCTCCGTAATCAAACGGGTTGCTTCGCTCAACATAGAGTCAATCGCTAGCTGCACGTTTTCAGGGTTTACACCAGCATAAATATTCCACGCTCCTGGTCCAAAGCCACCTGAGGCTGAGCTGTAAGAGTAATATGCCAAACCTTGCTTGTTGCGGATGACCTCACCTAAGCGCCCCATCATGCCAAAGCGGCCAAAGATGGTGTTTGTTAGCGTCACCGCGCGATACTGCGGATGGTTGCGTTCTGGGCCAAGGAAGCCAAGCACAATGTCAGACTGAGTCTTGCCATCCATCACGATGTGATCTGTTGCCTTGCTTTCTAATTTAGCAATGGGTGGGCATGTGGCTGTCTCTGGTTGGTTTGGATTTTGCCAATCGCCAAAGTGCTTTTCGACCAATGCAATGGCATCTTGTGGCGTAACGGCACCGACAATGACGATGGCCATATCGCGTGGCCCATAGAACTTCTGATGGTAAGCAACTAAGTCGTCACGCGTAATCGCTTGGACTGTTTCTGCTGACCCGCCACTGGCAATGCCGTAAGGGTGGTCTGCGCCGAAAAGCAGCTCGTCAAAGCGCATGTCGGCCATTGAGCGTGTATCGTGGGCGCGCCGGGCTAGCCCCGCCATTGTTTCGCCACGCAGGCGTTCAATATGGTCCGCGGGAAAAGCTGGGTTGCGTAAAACATCGCTGCCAAGTTCAAGCAGCATGCCAAGATCTTCAGCTAGCGCTTTGCCGCTAAAGCCAACGGTATGGGTGTTCGCACCGACGCCAAACCCTGCACCTACAGATTCAAGTTCTTCAAAAATTGCTGCGAAGTCACGTGTCTGAGTGCCACGCATGAGCATGCTGGCCGTAAATTCAGCTAAGCCTGCTTGGGCTTGATCTACATTGATTGCGCCAGCCATCAAGTAACCGTTAATCACAACTGCTGGGCTGTTGGCGTTCTCACGCGTTAGCACGGTAATGCCGTTGTCCAACGTCACACGGGTGATAGTATCTGCACCCGGCAATGAGGCTAGATCGAGATTAGGAAGGGAATTATTCATAAGATGAAAGATAGCGAACAGAAGAGAGATAAGAGGTGTACCTCTAGCTCCTATCTTCCAGTCGCTATCAAGTTATTTATGCAGGGACGAGTTGTGACTTTGGCACATAGTGCCCAACGGTACGATTGCTATTCACAAGGTATTTCTTGGCGACACGTTGAACGTCTTCAATGGTGACTTGCTCTAGCTTACTGATGTAGTCAGTAAACCAAGTGTAGTCGTCTAGAATTTCAGAGTAGCCGTACCAAAAGCCAAGGTTAGAAACACTTTCAGCGCTGAAGGCAAACGCGGCCTTGGCTTGCTTGCGCACTTTCTCGAATTCTTTTTCGGTCAAAGGCTCATCGGCTAAGCGTGCAATTTCTGCATCGAGCGCAGTTTCGATTTCCCCGAGGGTGACTCCCGGGCGTGCCATTACCGACACACTGTACAAGTAAGGATCAATGGTTGCGAAGAAACTGCCGCTCATAAAGGCCGCGAGTTCTTCAAGCACCAAAGCTTTGTACAAGCGACTAGTCCGATTTGAACTGCTGCCCCCCATCATGCGAGCCCCAGACAGCGCGCTGGTCAAGACCAACATTGGAAAATAATCTGGATCATTTGCTGCTGGGCCATGATATGACGCGACCATGTAGCTGCTTTCACCATCGCCTTCTAACATGACGCGGCGCTCACCGCGTTGTGGTGGCTCAGGGCGGACAAATGGGCGTGGCAATTCACTTGGCGGAATGTCGCCATAAATTTCTTTGATCTGCGCCAGGACATCCTCTGTGTCAAAATCGCCCGCCAGCACTGCAATCGCATTGTTGGGCGCGTAGAACGTTTTGTAGTGTCCATACAGGTCATCCCGTGACATTGTTTCAATGTCAATTTGGTCACCCAATACTTCGTGATGGTAAGGGTGCACACGGAATGCTGCGGCAGTGACTTCTTCATCTAAAAGGAACATTGGCTCGTTTTCACTGCCTTGACGCTCCGAGATGATGACAGTCCGTTCAGACTCAACTTCTTCTGGCTCATACAAACTGTTGACCATGCGGTCTGCTTCAATTTCAAGTGCTAGTCGTACTTGATCAGCAGGCAGCGTTTCATAATACGTGGTCCAGTCAAAAGAGGTCATTGCGTTCCAGTTGCCACCTGTACGCGAAACCATTTTTTCAACAGCATCACCAGGGAAGGCTTCGGTGCCTTTGAACTGCATGTGTTCCACCCAGTGGGAAACGCCAGTTTTGCCAGTTGGCTCATTACGGGAACCAACGCGATACCACATCCAAAATGAAACAATTGGTGCGGTTTTGACTTCTTTGAGCAGCACGGTTAGCCCGTTCTCTAGTTGTACTTTTGTGATGTCAGAAAGTGTCGTCATATGAAGATGATCTTATCACCGAATTATTTGCGGTATGTAAGTAAAGCGCGGCTAATCTGCGTGCTCAATTGGCCCGTCTACCTCTTTCCAAGCCGTAAACCCACCGCCGATGTGCGCGACGTTCTCAAAGCCCATATCTTGCAGCGCTTTGGCGGCTAAAGCGGAACGCCAAGCAGAGGCGCAATGTAACACTAGCTTTTTACCAGATGAGAAATACTCTTTGTGATAAGGACTGTCTGGGTCTGCCCAGAATTCGAGCATGCCGCGCGGTGCGTGCTCTGAATTTGGGATGTAGCCATTTTTGCGCTCGCGCACGTCTCGAATGTCAATGATGATGGTATTTTCGTCATCGACGAGTTGTTTTGCGTCTGCGGCAGAAATGGTTTCGATTTCTGCTTCCGCTTCTTCAATAAGCTGTTTGTAACCTTTCTTTAAGTTCATTGTTGCCTCTAATTTATTATTTGATGGTTGTATTTTTATCACACAAATTGTGGCGATGTTGAATCGTAGTTTGTCAGAAAGAGCGGGAATGTTTGTCTTCAATCCACACCCGTCTTACAATGATGATGATATGAAAATAGTGACCGAAATTGCTGAACTTAGAGTAGCTCGAAACGCATTGGCAGGCTCAGTGGGCCTTGTGCCGACAATGGGCTACCTACATGCGGGGCATCTGTCTTTGGTTGAACATGCCAAGGTAGAGAATGACCATGTCATTGCGACGATCTATGTCAATCCAACGCAGTTTGAACCTGATGCTGATTTGGACAGCTATCCGCGCGATTTAGAACGCGACTTTGCACTGCTTCGTGACGCTGGCGTAGATATTGTCTGGACCCCTAATGACGCTGTGATGTACCCCGAAGGCTTCCAAACTTGGGTAGACGTGACTGATATCTCTCAACCATTGGAAGGTGGGCATCGGCCCGGCCACTTTAAAGGTGTCACGACGATTGTCACCAAGCTTTTCAATGCCACTACGCCAGACCGGGCTTACTTTGGTCAGAAAGATGCTCAGCAAGTTGCTGTTATCAAGCGCATGGTGCGAGATTTAAATATGCCCTTAGCCGTCATTGCTTGCCCACTGGTGCGCGACACGGACGGCGTTGCGCTGTCTTCACGCAATGCATATTTGACGCCAGAACAGCGCACAGCAGCGCCAATTCTGGGACATAGTTTATGCTCCGCCATTGATAAACTCGCAAATGGCGAACGTGATGCAAACGCTCTGCGGACACATATGCTGACGACCTTAGCATCAGAGCCACTTACCAATACAGAATACGTATCTGTGTCACATCCGGACACATTACAAGAACTCGAAACTGTTACCGATGCTGCCTTGCTGAGTATGGCAGTGCGCATTGGGAAAACACGCCTAATTGACAACATGGTTTGGCGTGCGGAACACTAATCACATGAATCTCCTTACTATTGATATTGGCAACACAAACATTACGCTTGGTCTTTTCAAAGACAATGAACTAGGGCCACGTTGGCGCGTATCAACCGTGCATAAACGGACGGCAGATGAGTATGGGCTGCAAATGTTGGACATGTTCCGCCATGAAGGCATTGATATTGACAATATTGACGGTGCCGTGATGGCCTCGGTGGTGCCACCCTTGACCAGCACATTCGTCCAAGCTTGTAAGCGTTATCTCAAGCAAGATTTGTTAGTTGTTGATGCGGGTGTCAAAACTGGCGTGCGTATTCGGTACGAAGATCCGCGTCAAGTTGGAGCAGACCGCGTGGTAGATGCAGCGGCTGTCATCAAATATTACGGTGGCCCCGCGTGTGTAGTCGACTTTGGTACAGCAACCACTTTCGATGCGATCGATGCCAAAGGCGATTATCTCGGCGGTGCGATTGCGCCGGGTATTGAAATTGCTGCTGATGCGCTCTACCAGCGTGCCGCCAAACTGCCGCGGGTTGACTTGGTGCGTCCCAACTCTGCTATTGGACGGAACACTCCCAACGCAATGCAGTCCGGATTGCTGTTTGGCTATGTCGGTCTAGTTGAAGGGATGGTAGCCCGTTTTCGTAAAGAATTAGGTGAGGACATGAAAGTCATTGCAACTGGAGGGCTTGCCAATGTGATTGCAAAGGAAACTGACATCATTGATGTGATCTCACCTTGGCTCACCTTAGATGGTTTGCGCATCATCTGGGATATGAATCGGTGAGCTTTGCGGCGTTTGCCTCAGAATTAGAAAAAAGCGGCTGGCAACAAAATGATGATCCACTGTTGCCAGCTAATTATTGGATTTTCCCAACGTTACAACTCAAAAAACGTCAGTTGTTTTTAACATCTGATTTCTACATCTTAGTGTTTGAAGTGCCACGCTTTCATCCGCGTGTCTATCAGGGCATGGGGCATACGCTTATGACGTTGAATAGCTGGGCCGCGGAGCAAAGCGGCGCGTGGCAAACTTGGCAGCATCACATCATCACCATCTTCTTAGCGCAAGATGGCATATTTCGTTCTCCCTTGTATGAGTGGGAGACTCTAACGGATGCGGATTTACAAGAAATTACCGATCCGAAAGTGCGGTCAAATTATCACGAGCTTGTCCATGGGAGTGAATTGCTGGCAACAATGCCTATGATTTTTCAAGGCGCTGGTATGAAAGCGGCTTACATTGCTGACTTACGTAAGCAAACGTACTACTTTCAGCGCTTCAAACTGCCACGTTTGAATTTCATGCAACGGGCATATGTGCAAGTGGATGATGCGCTGAACAGTGCCTTTGGGTTGACGAATGATCAGCAGCCTCAGGGCTCTTTACAAAAACGCTGGGGCGCAACACCCGAGAAATTCACAAAAATGAATGGGGGCGTGTTGGCGAGCTTAGTGTTATTGATGCCAATTAGTTTTTTGGCTTTCGGTTGGATGCTAGGCGTTGAAAGCATCTTTGTTGCAATTTTGTATTCCCTTGCAAATCTTTCCGTTGCTATTTCTGGGGTTTTGTATACAGCGCAATTAGTTCCTAAGCAGTCTAATTGGAAGTCACGCTTGTTATTAATGTTTGCAATGCTGATCTTGTTTATTTACATCATGGGTGCCTTTTGTGGCATTGCTGCTATTCAGGATTTCTAACACATGTTGCCGGTTCTGAATCTTTTCGGCTTGGCTTTACCGCTCCCCCCACTTACGATCATTGGTGCTGTTTGGTTAGCCTTAGATCTTTACTCGCGCGAAGCTGAGCGGGTTTATGGCCCAGAAAAAGGCGCAAAGACTTGGAACAGCGCTTTTTACGGCTTGCTTGGCGCTTTAGTTGGCGCACGGTTGCTCTTTGTCTTGCGTAATTTGCCGGCATATCAAAATGCGCCGCTAGATATTATTGCCCGCAGTGTTGATAGCTTAGACTGGATCGGCGGTCTATTGGGGTTCTTACTCGTAATGGGGATGCTTCTCTGGCGGCGAGACATGCTTAGTTGGACAACGCTGGATACTATGGCTCCAGCCTTAGTCTTGTTCCTCGCTGGCATTGCCTTGGCAACGTTATTTAGTGGTAATGCATATGGACAAGAAACTACGTTACCTTGGGGAATTGAACTTTGGGGGGCATTACGACATCCCACTCAGGCTTATGAACTGGTTGCAACGCTTGGCTTGTTTGCTTATCTTTGGCAAACGCGAACGCAATCATGGAATGCCGGACAACGCATTTTAGTAGCAATTGGCGGCTATGCTGCTATCCGGCTTGTGTTAGAGGCCTTTCGAGCGGACAGCTGGATATTATTTGGTGGAATGCGAGGTGTACAAGTGATGAGCTTACTTGTGTTATTAGCGGTGATGTTAGTTTGGCGCTCAGCAGCCCCCACTGTCATTAGGGATGAGGCGTAATGCGGGCCGTCGCACTCATCGACTATTCGCTTTCAATCAATCCCAGTACCTTTGCTTCTAGTAACGCCTGATCCATTCCACCAAACACCATATCGGTAATCACCCCATCTGCATCAATGAAATAAGTTGTCGGAAATGCATTGACACGATACATTGCCGTTACAGCATTGGTAGTATCGATTGGCAAAGGGTAAGTGACACCAACGTCTTCTGCAAAGGCCAACATGCGGTCAATTTGGTCTTGCGTGTTTACGCCAATAAAAACAATTTCACCCGCATGGGATTCAGCAATACGTTGAAAGGCTGGCATTTCTGCGCGGCAAGGCCCACACCACGAGGCCCAGAAATTGAGCACAATTGGGGTGCCGCGAAAGTCTTTTAGTGAAATTGAAGCACCATCAGCTGTGTCGAGAGTGAAGTCTGGAGCCGGATGACCAGCTTGTGCGGCAGGTGGGCGTCCTGTTGGGTTGACTTCATCAGCCGGAACACGTGAGATGAAAATCCACGCGCTACCAAGTGCAGCCACTAATAAAATACGCCAAAGCGGAATATGCATAATTAGCGCTATACCTGAAAACGATATTGCCAATAGCTAGGCACTGGCTGTGTCTTAACGACTTGCTTTGCATGGGTCGTGAGCGTTGCATCCCAGAACTTTACGGCCAATGTGTTCGCCGTTAGCGCCTGCAATTCCCAATTTGGGCCAAATTGTTCAAACAAGACGGTAATAGCTGCTTTCCCATATCCCTTCCCTCTGCATTCTGGCTGAATGTAAAACTCAGCAACTTGCCATCGTTTTTTGTTTTCAGCTTGAACCGCGCGGATGAGGGCAAACCCAACATTGGTTGCACCATTTTGAATAAAAAACGGGAACCGTTCCTCGCCTTCAAATGGAGTGCCAACACGGCTTTCAGTCCAGTAAGCATTGAAAAACATATAGTCGGTTGGTGCGTGAACCGGCGGGTACGTAGGATCGTAAGGCTGCAATTCTGCTAGATAGGTGACTAGCATTGTTCCAAGTTGAGCACGTTCGGCGTAAGGGATGAGTTGCAACTGAATCATGACCGCCGCAGCTTCTCTCGTTGAGCCTCTTTCTTTTCCAATAGTTTGGCAACCCGCTGCTCAAAAATACGCGCTTCAATTGTCAACAGTAAACGCCAGACGGTAACAACAAATAGCGCCATTGCAGCTGGGCCTAAACAGACAAGTCCTACTTGAAATTGCACATTCAGCAGAATTGCTCCTAATGCTGTGGCTCCAAGTGCAATCCAACTCAAATTACGCATGCCTTCTCGCATTGGTAATGTCCCTGCAATGCGTTCATCGAGATGGTCAATTTGTCGGTCAATATCAAGGGGATCTTCGTCTGAAGTAGTCATAAGGTTAAACAAAAAACGCCGTTGCCAAATTATAGCAACGGCGTTTTGAATGAGCTTTTAGCGTAATTTACTCGACTTCGAGTTCCAACCCGCCAGTAAAGCGTGTGGTGAAGTTGTAAACTGCAGCCATAATTGCGCCAGCAATAAAGCCTAAGACTGCAAAGAGGATTGGCGTACAAATGAGTACGCCAAGTGAGGCAGCAATGCCACCGCCAATGCCCAAGGCTGCAAGTTCTGCAAACTCCTGTCCACCAGCGCCGGCGCTAGCGCTGCCAATGACTGAAAATGCCATCAGCATAAGCCCATAGATGACGCCATAAATAACGCCGAGAATGGTGTAAAGCGCTGCTAAGACCTTTGCTGCAGATAGTACCCCAACCTTACGAAGTACGCGTTTGTTTGTTTTATAAAGAATGGTTGCTTCAGCCATGTTCCTAGCCTCCTATAACTACGAAATAGAAACTGTATCAATAAGCAGTTGTAATGTCCTATTTAGGATATTCTCTTCTGTATTTCGATTATAGAGGAAAACAGCCCTATATTTCGTACTAAATTGGTAAGTGCTATCTGGTTGCTTAATCAAAAACATCTGCTCACTGGATAATTTTGAGCAGATGCTTTCTTAGGAACGTTTAGATTGTCTGTTTGGCTAGGTGCCAACTGTCTTTAATTTATTGCTGGTCTAGAATGACCAGATCTTCCGCCCAGTAAAAAATTTCGTCATCAGCGACTTGGCTCTGATAGTCAGTTGCGAAATAAGTCGGATAGTGCGTGACTGGATCGAACTCGTATTCAAATTGATGCAGATCTTGTTGCGCAAATTCGGTGAGCATCACGTACAATGCATCGACAGAGATTCCAAATCCAGAGTCTGCTGTGAGTGGCTGGCCGCTATCGACGTCTGTAATTTTCGTAACCAGACCATTTTCGACCCGAACACGGGCGCGAAACGGTGGGGGACAGAAGCAAAGTCGCGCGAGCGTATATTCGTAACTCGTGATTTCTTGAGAAGCCCAAGCACGCTTCTTGAGGAAGATGTTTGCGCCATCTAAAGAATCAGTAGACAACCGTTGAACTAATGGTAAGTAAACTTCTGTTGCTTCCTGTGAGGCGGGACTTTGTGCTGTGCTAAAAGGGACACTAGCCACACTAGTGCTGACTAGACCAATTATTATAGAAAGAAATACCCAATTTCTGATTCGAGACATATTCGTTAAGCGTGCAAATTTAGGACTACTGTAAGTCGATTGTACTGCATCGGGCGCGGATTTAGAAAATTCATTGCTATGCCAAACTATTTGCTTATCTTCAATCCCACTTCAGATCGTGGACGCGCGGCACGAAAATTAGAAGCACTTAAGTCTCATGTTGCTCAGCGCACCGATGTGACGTGGGCTGCAACAAATTATGCTGGACATGCTACGGAATTAGCGGCAACTGCTGCAGACTATGATGTTGTTGTTGCAATTGGTGGCGATGGGACGGTGCACGAGGTCGTAAATGGCCTTATGCAACTTGAGCTGAGCACCCGACCGCGTTTAGGTGTTGTGCCCATTGGCTCTGGCAATGACTTGGCCGCGGCTAGCGGATTGCCAAAGAAGCCAGTAGACGCTCTGGACTTAGTTTTCAACGGTACTCCGAGTGCGTTAGACATCGGCAAGATTACTGACCAAACTGGCCGGACAGAATATTGGGATAACACCTGTGGGATGCTGATGATTGCGGCCATGAATATCCAATATCGCAAAATCACGCGCCTTTACGGCTTCCCGGCTTACTTATTAGCCGTAATTCGTGGCATTTTGCAGGATTTTCATCTGACCACAATGCAGCTTACTGTGGATGGTGAGCAAATTGAAGACCGGAATTTGCTATTGTTTTCCATTGGTAATGGCCCGCGTGAAGGTGGTGGCTTCTTTACAAACCCTCCAGCGAAAAATAATGATGGCTTACTGAACTATGTGCAGGCACCCGACTTGACGCGGACAACGTTGCTGCGCATCTTGCCATCTTTTATGAATCCAAAACCAAATAAATATTCTTTCCTCATCGAAAGCGAATTTGCGACGCTGACCTTTGCGGCTGATCGTCCTGTTCCTATCCATCTTGATGGCGAAGTTTGGGGCGATGATGAACAAATTGTGACAGCTGCCACAGTTGAAGTGATTCCTGGCGCAATTCAGCTCATAAAAAGTCGTTGAACATGTGTAAAACATTAGCGTGGGTCTATTTTTAGCCTAGCTGCGCCTCTGTCTAGATTTTGTTCATTTTGGACTCTTTGTCTAATTCTATATACCATCTGGGCGTAACTCCTAGTATGTTCGTCTTGCATCGAGGCCTCCCAACCAGCAGGGCATGCTGGGAGTTACTTTGAATTGGTTTCATCTGCTCAACCATTGCCAACATCGCTGTTATCACAATGCTTGCCCCGACTCACTTACAACATAAGCCGTCTGCACTCTGATTGCAATGCATCTGCATACTTTTCATTCTTCACTGCGGAAAATGAGAATCTTCCCGCTTTTATCACGGAATGAAAATTATGCGTTGCCTGACGCAAAACCTACGTAATCTACGCGGCTTTTCATTGACCGGCATAGGCGTTCGTGATAAATTTAACAATCAAAATTGGGGAGCTATGTAGCATCTCAATCGTGAAAAATTTCTCAAACAAACTCTGACTAAATTCGGTCTGAAAGGAGAAAA
>JAHDBS010000568.1 GCA_020630225.1 Anaerolineales bacterium
ATGCAGAGCGATTTCAGCTTGCCTTGAAGCAAATGCATCCTTACTTTGCACAGTTCCCAGCTACAGACTGGTTCCCGCTCAAAACTGCATGGTTGGTTGACACTGACCGTTATTACGTGTTTCCTAGACAGTCACTGACAACTAATTTTGGCGATGAAGGCACTCATTTTGACAATCAAACCAATTGGTTTCAGGTTCCTTTGCAACACCATCGCAAGACCTACAGAATGCACAATATTGCCGATAGCAAAGCAACTTATGACAGCTGGCAAGAGCTGATCCCAAGCAGTTTTGCACAGCAGTTACCTAGTATCGCAGCAGATCAACTAACTATTGATCTCAATGGAACTAAGCCTTTAGCCCAAGTCACAACAGATAACCTGTTGAGCAGCAAACCATGTAAAAACCCACTACAGTCTTACTCAAATGTGATGAAGCCAACTGAAGAAAACATTTTCAGTAATGTAAGTGGTAGCGATATTCATCTTGGCAAGACCGCAGACTTTCAAAACAAAATAAGTAAACAGCCCAAAATACAAAGAATAAGAAAAATATACACCTCAGCAAGAAGAATGTTTAGAGAAAAACAAAACAAAGAAGATGTATAGGTGTTTTGCAGATAAGTTTTTGAAGTCTCAAGGTACTCTCGATACTAAGTCGCCTGCAGGATTGTACTTATTTGAACATTTGGGGTGTACCAAGCAAACGCTGATTGACAGACTTTGACCGTGCCGCTAATATCGCGCGGATGAGAATTGCTATCGATGCCCGACTCACGTATTACACTTCAGGCGGAATTGCGCGCTATATTCGCAATCTCATCAGCCATCTGCCCGCGTTACTAGACGAGCAAACGCTAATTGTTCAGCAGTCTAGAAAGCAAAACGAAGCCCTAAGTACGCAAGCAGAACGCCAAACTGTTTGGACTCCAGCGCATCATAAATATGAACGCTATGCGTTAGCTGCCGAGACATTACTTAGTCGGCCTCAAATTCACCACAGTCCAGACTTCATCACACCACTGGGATTAGGCTGGAAGAAAGTCATCACCATTCATGACTTGGCTTTCTTGCGTTACCCAGAATTCATGACAGCCGAAAGTCGCGCGTATTACAACGCTCAAATTCAACGCTCTGCAAATGAGGCTGATGCGATTATTGTGAATTCACAAGCAACGAAAGACGAAACGGTCGCAACGTTGAACATCCATCCCAGCAAAGTTACAGTCACACACTTGGCACCAGCCGCTGAATTCAGCCCAAGCAAGCCGCAAGACATTCAAACCACGCTGAAAAACTACGCTATTCAAGCCCCCTATTTACTCTATGTAGGCACATTTGAACCACGCAAGAATGTGCCAGGGTTACTCAAAAGCTATGCAAAGGCGTATCATGCAGATCCGGACCTACCAAACTTGGTCTTAGTTGGAAATACAGGCTGGCTATTTGAAGACGTAGATACACTCATTGACACGCTTGGTATCCGAACAAAACTACAGTTTTTATCGGACATTGCAGGTCAAGATCTACCAGCTTTATATAGCGGCGCAACAGCGTTGGTGCTAATTTCGCACTATGAAGGCTTTGGCTTGCCAGTATTAGAAGCGATGGCCTGCGGAACCCCTGTAATTACGAGTAATGTTGGCGCACTGCCTGAAGTCGCGGGGGACGCAGCGATACTAGTTGACCATAACGACCATGATACAGTCGCCGCTGCCATTGTGAGACTTGTTACTGACAGTGATTTACGCAACCAACTTAGCGAACTTGGGCTAGCACGCGCAGATCAATTTAGTTGGCAGGCACTAGCAAAAGAGACGCTTGCCACATACTTAGCTATTTAGTTGTAATGAACAAGAAAAACATTCTGTTTCTAACCCCATCAAATCCTTACCCACCCAATCAAGGTGGCTCTATTCGTACTTGGGGACAGATTCAACGACTGGCAGCTAAACATAATGTTTGTTTAGTTTCGTTTTCAAAAAATAAACAGATAAACACCGTATGTGTTGAGCAAATTCACCTAGATGAGCCGGAGCGAAACAAGCTAAACAGAGTAAACACGATTGTTGCTAGTAACCATGCCGATTTGAAGGTGCGGTTATTATCTACTGAGTATCAAACAGCTCTTGAGAAATTATTGGTAGAGAAAAGATTTGATGGCGTCCACATTGAAGGGCTTGAAATGGGTGCCTACATTGACACAGTGCGTCAAAAAAGCAGTAGCAGCAAGATTGTCTTTGATGCGT